>DDXK01000089.1 GCA_002347185.1 Desulfobulbaceae bacterium UBA2262
TGCACCTGGGCACGCGATCACGGCGTCATCGGCACCGGCATCGACATGAGCCAGTTGTTCACCGAGCAAGCGAAACTCCGCGCTGAAGAACTCGGCGTCGCTGACCGGGTCGAGTTCATACACGGCGACGCTGCCGGCTACGTCGCCGGAGAAAAGGTCGATGTGGCAGCCTGTGTCGGTGCCACGTGGATCGGTGGAGGAGTAGCCGGCACCATCGAGCTTCTGGCGGAGAGCCTCCGCACCGGGGGGATCATCCTCATCGGCGAGCCGTATTGGCTGCAGCTGCCGCCGACGGAAGACGTTGCCAAAGGATGCCAGGCCGGTTCGATCTCCGACTATCTAATGCTTCCGGAGCTTCTCGCGTCTTTCGGCGACCTCGACTACGACGTCGTAGAAATGGTTCTGGCAGACCGGGAAGGCTGGGACAGGTACGAGGCGGCCAAGTGGTTCACCATGCGCCGATGGTTTGAAGCGAATCCCGACGATGACCTCGCGAAAGATGTTCGAGCCCAACTGACCTCGGAGCCGGTACGCTACGCCAGGTACACCCGTGAATACATGGGCTGGGGCGTGTTCGCGCTGATGGCGCGGTAAGGGCTTGGCGCAGGGAGGAAAACCATGCATTTAGGATTCATTGGCCTGGGGCATCTTGGCAAAGCAATTGCTGGACGCATTTTGGACTGCGGCCATACGCTCTCCGTTTACAACAGAACAGCGGCCAAAGCCGAAGGGATGAAGGCCGAGACCGTCTTTTCGCCGCGAGCGGCGGCGGAGAAAGCAGAAATTATTTTTCTCTGCCTGTTCGACAGCGCCGCGGTCCATTCCATTCTCAGCCAGGAAGATGGGCTTTTGTCCGGCGATATCTCCGGAAAAATTATCGTGGACCTCTCCACAAACCACTTCAAAGAAGTGCCGCTCTTTCATGGGCTATGCAAGAATGCCGGCGCCATTTACCTCGAAGCGCCCGTACTGGGCAGCATCGTTCCTGCCGCGCAGGGGACCCTCACTGTTTTGATCAGCGGCGATGAAGCAGGGTATGCCAAAGTCAGACCGGTTCTGGAAAACATTGGGAAACATCTTTTCTATCTGGAGAAACCGGGCCTTGCCACCAAGATGAAGCTTATCAACAACCTTGCCTTGGGAAGCTTCATGGCGACCATTGCCGAGGCGCTGGCTCTGGGCGAAACAGTGGGCATTGCAAAGGAAGAAATCCTGGAAATTTTGTCCGCGGGGGGTGGCAACTCGCTGGTGCTCAATGCCAAGAGGAACAAATTGCTCCAGGAAGACTTCGCAACCCATTTTTCAAGTGCCTTGATCTACAAGGATCTCCATTGCCTCCAGGACCTGGCCTACAGCGAGAAAAAATCACTTTTCACCGGCTCCGTAATCAAAGAGCTTTACGCGAGGACCTTTGCCGCGGGCATAGACCAGGAAGATTTTTCCGCAATTTACAAATTGTTCAAAAAGGGCTGAGCAGCGGTGCAACCGGACGGCGGCAGCGATTGGGCACAGCGAACAATGCGCGCCGTGGCAGATTCATCCTTGCCCCCTCTCTTCTCGCAGCGCCACGAAACCACCACCGGACCCCATGAAGATAGCACTCTTCAGCGATACCCATGCCTCGCACGGCCGCATCATCGTCCCGGCCGCGGATATCCTGATTTTTGCAGGGGACATGACCCATTGCCGGACCGCCCGGGATGTGTCCGCCTTCAATGCCTTCCTCGCCTCCCTGCCCCACCGGCATAAAATCGTGGTCGGCGGCAACCATGATCACCGGCTTGCCCGTGACCCGGAAAAGGCCAGAGCGCTTTTATCGGCGGCGCTCTACCTGATCGACGAAGCTGTCGAAATTGCCGGGCTAACCATCTACGGCGCCCCCTGGCAGCCGCTATTCAACGACCGCGCCTGCGATGCGTTCGCCCTGCCGCGCGGCAAGGCGCTGAAAGAAAAATGGGACCTGATCCCCCCGCAGATCGACATCCTGGTGACCCACACCCCGCCGGCGGGCATCCTCGACGAGGACGGCCACGTTTCCCATGGCTGTTCGGACCTCGCCGCCGCCGTGGCCGCCCGCAAGCCCAGGTACCATGTCTTCGGCCATATCCACAGCCATCACGGCCTGATCAGGCATGGCGCCACCAGCTACATCAACTGCAATGTCCAAGGAAAAAACGGGGTGCTGCGGCCGGCGCTCCTGCTCGACTACGAATCAGGGAAACTCCTCTAAAAGGCCTTGCGCGGCCGGAAAGAATCCGACCTGCTCTTTGGCAACCAAATTCAGGAGGCACGCCATGGAAGAAATGCAACTCGACAAGGCATTTACGCTGATGGAGCCTGGCCCGGTCGTGCTTGTCACGACAAACGACGGCACGAAAGCCAACGCCATGACGATATCGTGGACCATGGTTGTGGACTTCAGCCCGCAATTCGCGATGACCACCGGGCCGTGGAATTATTCTTTCGCGGCACTGCGGAAAACAAAGGAATGCGTGATTGCGATTCCTACCGTCGACCTGCTCGACACAGTTGTGGGCATAGGAACCTGTTCGGGCGCGGATACGGACAAGTTCCAAAAATTCAAGCTGACCCCGGTCAGGGGCAAGAATGTCCAGGCGCCGCTGATACAGGAATGTCTGGCCAATATTGAATGCCAAGTGCTCGATATCATCACCAAGCACAACATCATCGTCCTTGCCGGCCTTGCCGCCTACCTCGATGCGGAGCGGAAGGAAAAACGCACTGTGCACGCGGTCGGCGATGGCACCTTCATAGTTGACGGCCGCAAGCTAAGCCGCCGGAGAATGATGCGCGCGAAGCTTCCTGCCGGAGTATAGCTTGCACTGGTGGCCCGCAGCCTATTTTTTGCGCAGGAAAAGGGCGTTGACCAGATGGGGGGCTTTGCTGCCCGGGATCTGCACCAGCTGCCGCTCGAGGATCTCGCAGGCCGGGGCGAAGAAAGCGGCCAGCTCGTCCAGCGCTGCGCAATAGACGGTGGGCCCAAGCGGGCTCTTGCGCCACTTGCCGGTGGGCGGCTCGCCGAAGCCCTCGTGGGCCTCGCTGATGCTCACCGACAGATAGTGGCCGCCCGGGGCGAGCAGGCCGAGGAGGTTGCGCCGGTAGCGCTCCCGCTCCGGACCGAGGATGTGGTGCAGCACCATCCACTCGAAGACGAAGGCGAAGGGCCCTGGGAGATGGCTGGTGTCGGCGGTCATGTCGGCCACCAGGAAGTTGGCCGCCACCCCCGTCTCCCGGCTCAGCCTGCGGGCGGCGGCGATGGCCGAGGGCGAGGCGTCGACACCGGTGACCGCAAAGCCCCGGCCGGCCAGGAAACGGGTATAGTTGCCCATGCCGCAGCCGATGTCGAGGGCGCGCCCCGGCGGCACCGCGCCGTGATCGAGCAGATCGACGAGCAGGGCCGGCGGATCGCTCAGGTTCCAGGGAATCTCCTGGTGGGGCATGGTCGCATAGATCCGCTCCATGTGGCGATTGGTGTCAGCCGCATCCATATCATTCACCTCGCATAATTCTCCCGAACCAACGGCAGCAACCTTATTTCTGACACTTTCCGGCCAGCTGCCCGCAGGCCGCCGAGATATCCGCGCCCCGGCTCTGGCGGATGAAGGTGTTGAAGCCCGCGTCGCGCAGGACCTTCTGGAAGGCGAGGATGTCCTCGCTTGCCGGGCAGGCGAAAGGCCCGGCCTCTGCCGCCGCATTGTAGGGAAGGAGGTTGATCCGGCAGGGAATGTTGCCGAGCTTTTCCGCGAGCAGCCGGGCATCGGCCAGGGAATCGTTGATCCCCTTCAGCAAAATGTACTCGAAGAGAATCACCTTCTTCCTGCCCAGGGGAAAATCCCGGCAGGCGGAAAGCAATTCCTCGATATTGTAGGTCTTGTTCACCGGCATCAGCCGGCTGCGGGTTGCATCGTCGGCGGCATGGAGGGAGATGGCGAGGTTCACCCTGATGTCGCGGCCGAGATCGCGGATCCGTGGCACCAGGCCGCAGGTGGAGACAGTGATCCGCCGCTCGGTGAACTCGAGCCCCCGCTCGTCCATCAGGATGCGCAGGGCAATGAGCAGGTTGTCGTAGTTGGCGAGCGGCTCACCCATGCCCATGAAGACCAGATTGTTCACATACTCCCGGGGCGTGGCCCGCTTGATGCCGGCCTGCATCATATGCTGGATCACGGCCAGCACCTGGTTGACGAGCTCGGCCGGGGTGAGGTTGCGGGCAAAGCCCTGGGCGCCGGTGAGGCAGAAGCTGCAGCCCATGGCGCAGCCCACCTGGGAAGAAACACAGAGGGTGTGCCTCTCCTCCTCCGGGATGAGCACGCTTTCGATGAGCGCGCCGTCGGCCAGGCGGAAGGCGAACTTCTCGGTGCCGTCCTCGGATTTCTCAGCGGCAAGGGGGGGGAGGCCAGTGAGCACGCTGTGGCGGGCAAGCAGCTCCCGCACCTCTTTTTTCACCCCGCTCAGTGCGGAAAAATCATTGATTCCAGGGAGATAAAGGCTACGAAAGAGATGGGACGCCCTTTTGGCAGGCAGGCCCAGGCCGACGATGAAGTCGATGAACCGGGCAAAAGTGAGGCTTCTGAGGTCTGGTTTCGTATCCATCTGCAGCACTCCTTACCACAGAGTCGGGCGGGTTTCAAAACAACTCTTGCCGCAGGGGCGGAAATCCCCTTCCGCACCACGCATCTTCCGGAATTACCGTGAAAACAACTGGCGCTTCTTGCCAATCCGTGCTATAAAGCCCCCTCTCCGTTTTCCCCCGGCTTTTTTCATTTTATCCCAAGGAATTCCCATGATCAGCGCAGTCGATATCGCCCTCGCCTACGGCAAGAGGGTTATTTTCAAGGACGTCAACATCAAATTCACCCCGGGCAACTGCTACGGGCTCATCGGCGCCAACGGCGCAGGCAAATCCACCTTTCTGAAGATCCTCTCCGGCGAGCGCGAGGCGGACAAGGGCGAGATCGTGGCGGGGCCGGGAGAGCGCATCGCGGTGCTGCGCCAGGACCACTTCGCCTTTGACGAGGAGAGCGTCTTCAACACCGTGATCATGGGCCATGCGCGGCTCTACGAGGTGATGCGCGAACGGGAGGCGATCTATGCCAAGGGCGAGTTCAGCGAGGAGGAGGGCATCCGCTGCGGCGAGCTCGAAATCGAGTTCGGAGAGATGAACGGCTACGAGGCGGAGACCGAGGCGGCGGTGCTCTTGAGCGGCCTGGGCATCCCCGAGGAGCTGCGGGAAAAGAAGATGAAGGAGCTCGAGGGCGGCGACAAGGTGCGGGTGCTCCTGGCCCAGGCCCTNNTACGTGGGCAACTACGACTTCTGGTACCAGGCGAGCCAGCTCAACCTCAAACAGCGGCAGGACGAGAACAAGAAGATCACCGCCAAGGCCGAGGAGCTGAAGGAGTTCATCCAGCGCTTCTCCTCCAACGCCTCCAAGGCCAAGCAGGCCACCTCCCGCAAGAAGCTGCTGGAAAAGCTCACCGTGGAGGAGCTGCCCGCCTCCTCGCGCAAGTACCCCTTCATCGCCTTCAAGCCGGGCCGGCCCTGCGGCGACGTGATCCTGGAGGTGGACAAGATCAGTAAGAGCATCGACGGAGTGGAGGTGCTCAGGGACTTCTCGCTCATCATGCGCAAGGGAGACAAGATTGCCTTTGTCGGCGGCAACGGCGCGGCCAAAACCGCCCTCTTCCAGATCCTGGCCGGGGAAATGGAGCCGGACAGCGGCAGCTACCGCTGGGGGCTCACCATCACCACCTCCTATTTCCCCAAGGAGAACAGCGCCTTTTTCGCCAACGACCTCAACCTGATCCAGTGGCTGCTCCAGTTCGCCGCCCCCACCGAGGGCGAGACCTTTGCCCGCGGTTTCCTGGGCAAGATGCTCTTCTCCGGCGAGGAGGCCCTGAAGAAGACCAAGGTGCTCTCCGGCGGCGAACGGGTGCGCTGCATGCTGGCCAGGATGATGCTCAGCAGCGCCAATGCCCTGATCCTGGACGAGCCCACCAACCATCTCGACCTGGAATCGATCACCGCCCTCAACAACGGCCTG
>DDXK01000105.1 GCA_002347185.1 Desulfobulbaceae bacterium UBA2262
GGTCAAGGTAATGGGCAAGGGTGCCAAGGAGCGATTGGTGCCGGTTGGTGGCGCTGCCATAAACGCCGTGCTCCATTACTTGGCGGATGCGCGCCCGGACCTGCTTGCCAAGGGCAAACCCAACGCTCGCCAAGAGGCGCTGTTTCTCAACCATCGGGGCGGGCGCCTAACGAGGCGCAGCCTGCATCGCGTCGTGCGTCGCACCGCGCGAGGCATCCCCCGGATTAAGGACGTTAGCCCGCACACGTGGCGGCACACCTTTGCCACGCACCTCCTCGAAGGCGGTGCGGATCTGCGAGCTGTCCAAGAACTGCTAGGTCACGCCTCGTTGCGGTCAACTCAGATCTACACCAAAGTGACCGTCGAGCAGCTTCAGAGGGTCTACCTCAAAGCACATCCGCGCCGTGAATCTGACGAGACGCCACAAAACGACGAACCGGACCGGCCGTAACGGACGTAGTAAGGGCAGGAGGGGTTGCCATTGTTCAAAGGTACAACAGTGATCGCAGTCCGACGTGATGGCAAGGCCGCGATGGCCAGTGACGGCCAGGTTACCCAACAGGAGCAAAACGTGATCCTCAAGCATCATGCGCGCAAAGTCAGGCGACTGGCCAGTGGGCGTGTCCTTGCCGGTTTTGCCGGCTCGGTCGCCGACGCGATGACCTTGTTTGAGAAGTTCGAAGGCAAGCTGGAGGAATACCGCGGATCCCTGGCCAAGGCCGCCGTCGCGTTGGCCAAGGAGTGGCGCACCGATCGCACCCTGCAGCGCCTCCAGGCGCTCCTCCTCGTGCTCGATCATGAGACCTTGCTGCTCGTATCCGGTACGGGCGAGGTCATTGAGCCTGACGAGCCCATTGCCGCTGTAGGATCAGGCGGGCCATACGCGTTGGCTGCCGCCAAAGCGCTGATGCGCAATACTGACCTGTCAGCAACGGAAATCGCCCGTCAAGCGCTGTTGATCGCCTCTGAGATCTGCATCTACACCAATGACCACATCACCCTGGAAGAGATTGCTATATCGACACCGGCCACCGAAGGAGATAGACAGCATGATTGACCTGACACCGCGCGAGATCGTTGCGGAGCTTGATCGGTACATCGTCGGCCAGGACAACGCCAAACGGGCCGTCGCCATTGCATTGCGCAACCGCTACCGCCGGCAACGGCTGCCAGAGGACATCCGCGATGAGATCTTGCCCAAGAACATCCTCATGATCGGACCAACCGGCGTCGGCAAGACCGAGATCGCCCGCAGGCTGGCCAGCCTCGCCCAATCGCCCTTCCTCAAGGTGGAGGCCTCCAAGTTCACCGAGGTGGGCTATGTGGGCCGGGACGTGGAGTCGATGATCCGCGATCTGCTGGAACTCGCCATCGGCATGGTCCGCGAGGAGGAGAAGGAAAAGGTCGCCCGCAAGGCCGAGGAACTGGCCGAGGAGCGTCTCCTCGATCTGCTGGTGCCGCCGCGCTCCGCTCCTGTCCCGCTCGGCGCGGGGGGGGGGCTGGCCGGCAGGCCTGAGGAAGCCCTGCCCGGGCAGGGCGGGATGGAGGCGACCCGGGAAAAATTCCGGCAGATGCTGCGCGAGGGCAAGCTGGAGGAGCGGCCGGTGGAAATGGAGGTGGAGCAGGCCACCTCCCTGCCGATGTTCGGGATGCTCTCCCAGGGCGGCGGCATGGAGGAGATGGAATCGAGCCTCAAGGAGATGTTCGGCAAGATGTTTCCCAAGAAAGGCCAGCGCCGGCAGGTGAAGGTGCAGGAGGCCCGCGAGTTCCTGAAAAAGAGCGAGGCCGAAAAGCTGGTCGATATGGAAAACGTGATCCGGCTCGCCATTCAGCGCACCGAGCAGTCGGGCATCATCTTTCTGGACGAGATCGACAAGATCGCCTCCCGGCAGGGCGCTGCCGGCCACCAGGGCGCCGAGGTGTCGCGGGAAGGGGTGCAGCGCGACCTGCTGCCCATCGTGGAAGGCTCCACGGTGACCACCAAGCACGGGATGGTCAAGACCGACCACATCCTTTTCATCGCCAGCGGCGCCTTTCATCTTGCCAAGCCCTCCGACCTGGTGCCGGAGCTGCAGGGCCGCTTTCCCATCCGGGTGGAGCTCGATCCCCTGGGCGAGGAGGAGTTCTACCGGATCCTCACCGAGCCGCAGAATGCCCTGCTCAAGCAGTATACCGCCCTCCTGGCCACGGAAGGTATCGCCCTGGAGTTTGCCGATGAGGCGATCAGGGCCATGGCGCGGATCGCCGCGGAGGTGAACAGGAAGACCGAAAACATCGGGGCCCGCCGTCTGCATACGGTGCTGGAGCGGCTGCTGGAGGAGCTTTCCTTCGAGGCCACCGATCGGAGCGAGAAGGCCTTTCTGGTGGACGCGGAGTATGTGCAAAAACAGCTGCGGGATATTTCCGCTAACGAGGATCTGAGCCGGTTTATCCTGTAGCAGTCTCGTGCGGGAGCCGTCCCTGGCTCTTGCGGGTCCCGCGAAATACGGCGGAGCGCTTTTTCTTTTTTGGAGGCCAAGATGATCGACCCGGAGTTGAAGTATTGCCCCAGGTGCAGGGACGAATACCGCGCCGACATTGTCCAGTGCGCGAGCTGCGCCATTCCCCTCATTGTGGGAGCCGAATTCGGAAAGCTCGAAAAGCAGCGGCACAGCCCCCTGCACAACCGCAAGGGCGCGCTGACCCCGGAGGACGAGTTGATCGTCATCCATCAGGCAGGGCTGGCGGACGCCAAGCATCTGCAGGCCCTGCTCGAAAAGGAGCGGATAGGAACCCTGCTGGCCAGCGAGGACAAGGCTTGCGGCAAGGGCTGCTGCGCGCCCAAGTTCTTTCTGCAGGTGCGCAGGGAGGATGTGCCCGACGCCATCGAGATCCTGCAGGAGGAGTATCGGCGCACCACCGGGCTCGCCGGTCAGGAGGAGGTACACCCGGATGCGGTTTTCGACCCCGAGTCAGGGGAAGCGGTCTGCCCTGCCTGCGGCTTTACCTTCGCCACCACGAGCACGGTTTGTCCGGACTGCGGGCTCTGTCTGGGCTGAGGTCAGTCGGGAAACAGTCTTTCCAGCAGGCGGCTTGCCGCTTTCTCCACCTCGGGGAGGGCAGTGATCACCGGCTCGCCTGCCCGTTCTGTCCGGCGGATGGCCGCAGAGTCCGGAAAGCAGGCGATGGGCGCCTCGCCAAGACCTTCGGCGAGGAAGGCCTCGTCTTCCGGCCCCGTGACCAGGTTGCCGACAAAGGAGATGCGGGGGATGCCGGACTGCACGGCCAGCTCCTTGATCTTGAGGGCGGTGCGGATGCCCGACTGGGAGGGGATCGTCACGATGAGCAGCTGGTCGACCCCGGCGATGGTGCCCCGCCCGAGATGTTCCACCCCGGCCTCCATGTCGAGGAGGACCACCTGGCTGGGGGCGAGGAGAAGCTTGGTGAGCAGGCGCCGCAGCACGGTGTTTTCCGGGCAGGCGCAGCCGCCCTTCGCGGTCTGGATGGCGCCGAGAACCATGAGGCGCAGGCCGTCTTGTTCCACGATATATCTGGCCAGCAGGTCATCGACCTGGGGATTGATGTTGTAGAAGGGGGAGCCTTCCACCTTGCCGGACCGCTCCACCAGCATCTCCTTCATCTCGGCAATGGGGATGATCCGCGCCACCTCCTTGATCCCGATGCTCTCGGCCATGTGGGGGCTCGGGTCCGCGTCGATGAGGAGCACCTCCCTGCCCTGGTTCCGCAACTGCCTGGCCAGCATGGCCATGATGGTGGTTTTGCCGACTCCGCCCTTGCCGCTGATTGCTATCTTCATGCCGTCCCCATCCGCGATTAGAGGAAAAATCCCGATCTGATCCGGACCGCTTGCCCTGTTTTTTTGTGCAAGGAAAGCGTTCCTTCGTTTATAAAGAGTGGTGTTCGATCCTGTCGCCCCATAGCCTAATCAGCGGCCGTTAAAGTGCAACGGAAAAATCGTGCGCAGGACCGTTGCCGGCCTTTTCCCCTTTTTCCAAGAGAACGGAGACCTATGGTTACCCTCGGAGTGGAGAATCTCCTCAGCGCCCCGCCTGAGTTCCTGAAAGGAAAACGGCTGGCCCTGCTTTGCAATCAGGCGTCCACCGACCGCACCCTTGCCCACAGCCGCGATCTGATCAACAGGGCCTTTCCGGGGCAGCTTACCGCTCTTTTCACCCCGCAACACGGTTTTTTTGCCGAGAAACAGGACAACATGATCGAGTCGGAGCACATGCGCGACCCGGTCACCGGCCTGCCCGCCTTCAGCCTCTACGGCGAGGTGCGCAGGCCCACCGCGGCCATGTTCGACCATTTCGACGTGCTTCTGGTGGATATCGTCGACGTCGGCACCCGGGTCTACACTTTTCTCTACACCCTGGCCTATTGCCTGGAGGTGGCCAGGGAGGAGGGGAAGGAGGTGGTGGTTCTCGACCGGCCCAATCCCATCGGCGGCGAGCAGATCGAAGGCAATCTGCTGCAGGACGATTGCCGTTCTTTTGTCGGCCTTTATCCTCTGCCCATGCGCCATGGTCTCACCTTTGGCGAACTGGCCCGGCTGCTCAACGAAGAGTATGCCATCGGCGCCGCCCTGACCGTTGTCCCCATGGGCGGCTGGCGGCGGCGGATGCTTTTTGCCGACACCGGCCTGCCCTGGGTCTTTCCCTCGCCCAACATGCCGACCCCGGCCACCGCCCTGGTCTATCCGGGTCAGGTGATCTTCGAGGGCACCAACATCTCGGAAGGCCGGGGCACCACTCTGCCCTTCGAGCTTTTCGGCGCTCCCTTTCTCGACCCTGGGCGGGTGCTGGCCCATCTTGCCGATATCCCTCTGCCCGGCTGCCTCCTGCGGCCCCTTGCCTTCGAGCCCACCTCCAACAAGTGGGCCGGGCAGTGCTGCCGGGGCTTCCAGCTCCATGTCACCGACCCGGCCGTCTTCTTGCCCTACCGGACCAGCCTGGCCCTGCTGCAGGCCTTTATGTGTCTCTATCCCCAGGAATTCGCCCGCAAGGAGCCGCCCTACGAATACGAGTACCAGCGGTCGCCCCTCGATCTGATCCTGGGGGACAGGGGGCTCGGGGAGCAGCTCGCGCAAGGGGCGGATCTGCTGCGCCTGGAGCAAGGGTGGCAGGAGGAACTGGGCCGTTTCGCCCTGCTGCGCCGGAAATATTTTCTCTACGACTGAAGTCGGGCCCAAGGCGCACGAGGCGATGAATCCCGGGCAGATCCTTGCCAGTCTTGCGGAGTACTTTTCCGACATTCCCGTGGAATGCCCCTACGGCCTGCCGCAGGTCGCCGTCTACCATCAGGCCTCTTTCTGCAATCTGCCGGGGAATCTGCTCGCCCTGTTCTGGGCCGCAGGCTATCGCCGGAACGGCAACACCATCTATGCCATGCGCTGCCGCGGGTGTGAGAGCTGCGTCCCCATCAGGCTCGAGCCGGAAACCTTTCGCCGATCCCGGAACATGGAGAGGGTCTGGCGGCGCAACCGGGATCTTACCGTCGAGTTCGGCCCGATCACGGTGAGCGACGAGAGGCTTGCCCTCTGCGAGCTTTTCCTGGCCAGCCGCTATCCCGGACACAGCGGCTCCGCCCGGGATTATTACAGCGGCTTTTTTTTGAGCGGTATGCCAAACACCGCCGAACTCACCTTCCGGGAGGGTGGGCGTCTGGTCGGCGTTTCGGTGGTGGATATCGGCCCCGAGAGCATGAGCGCCGTTTATTTTTACCATGACCCGGCCCAGGCGAGGCGAAGCCTCGGCACCTTCAACATCCTCTTCCTGGCCGACCTGGCCCTGCGGGAGAGGCTGCGGTATCTCTACCTGGGGTACTGGCTGGAAGAGGTGGCCGCCATGCGCTATAAATCGCGGTTCACGCCCCATTTCCTTCTCAGGGCGGGGCAGTGGCAACGGGTGGATTGAGGCCAACGAGGAGAGAGAGATGGCGCGGTTTTCGTTTTTTCCCGGCAAGGAGAAGAAAAATGGGCAGGAGGCGGCATGCCGCCTCGACCAAGGGCTGCAGCACCAGCGGGAGCGGGAACAGTTCCAGGAGGTGCTCGAATCCTTCCGGGCCACGAGGATTGCCGACCGCCTGGTGGTCCTGGATATTTTCCTCGCCATCGAGGAGCATCTCACCCTGAGTGAACTGGAGGGGCTGATCCGGGAAAAAAATCCCGAGCTTCTTGATCGGGAGTTTCTCAAGGAAACCATGGAGATGTTCTGCCAGTTCGGCTTTGCCCAGAAGCAGACCTTCGAGGCGCAGGAGACCCTGTACGAACACCACCATCTCGGCGCCCACCACGACCATTTCATCTGCACCCGTTGCGGCAGGATTCAGGAGTTCGTCAATCAGGAACTCGAGCGCCTGCAGCATGCCATTGCCCGGGATTTTCAGTTTCATCCCCTGCAGCACAAGATGGAGATCTACGGGCTCTGTTCCTCCTGCATGGCGCAGCGGGAATCCTCCCTGCCCCTCAGTTATGCCGCCAACGGCGAACGGGTCCGGATCGTCAGGATCCTCGGCGGCCGGGAGGCGCAGTCCCGGCTGGCCGACCTGGGGCTGGTGGTCGGGGAATGCCTGGAGGTCATCAGCAACCATCCTTCCGGTCCCTTCATCGTGGCCAGCAAGGGGACGCGTCTGGCCATCAACGCCGGCGTCGCCCAGAAAATCCTGGTGGCCCATTCCTGCCGCCACGCCGAAGAGCCCTGAGCCTGTACCAGCGCTTTCGAGTTACCCCCTCCCTTGACACCACAGCGGGGAAGATACATACTTTTTCAGGCTGCGGAAAATGTTCTTCTCGACAGCCATCTTTGTTACGCATTTCAGGCGGATGAGGAAGAAGGATGGATCAGGCCACGAAAAGAAGTCTTCTTGTCGGGCAGGCGGGGAGGAATCTGCGCAGCATGGCCATGCAGGGGCTGCTGCCGCTCCTGCGCACCGGCGGCTGGTTCCCGGCCGTCGATGTCTACGAGCTGGAGGGAAAGCTCGTTGTCTGCGTGGATGTCTCCGGCGCCGAGCCCGGCAAGCTTTCGGTGCTGGCCGAAGAGCAGCTGCTCACCGTTTCCGGAGAAAGGCAGTGCAAGACGCCGGAACAGATTTCCTGCATCCACCAGCTGGAGATCGAGCGCGGTTTCTTCGAGCGCGCCATCCCCCTTCCCAGGTCCATCGACGTTACAAAGGCCTCCTCCGAGTACAGCAACGGCTTTCTGGTGGTCACCCTCCCGGTGCAGCGCAGACGAGAAAGGATTTCCATCAAGGTGGGCTGAAGGGCAGGGCGGCGTTTTTTGTGCAACCCGCAACGTGAAAGGCGAGGACGACCATGCGCAGAGAAGAAATGGAATCAGGGCGGAACGATGCCCCAGAAGAAAAAGGCCGACAGCAGATAGACCCTGCCAACCTCCCGGTGCCGGAGGTCCTTCCCGTCCTGCCCCTGCACGGTTTTGTCTTTTTTCCGGGCATGGGCTTTCCCCTGAACATTCTCCATCCCGCATCGCAGAAGCTCATCGACGAGGCGCTGCTCAAGGATCGGCTCATCGGCATTGTCACCCACCGGGAAAAGGAGAACGAGCAGGAGGAGCATGTCGATCCCGACCATCTCTACCGGGTCGGGGTGCTGGGCTACATCCATAAGCTGGTCAAGACCCAGGAGGGGGAGGGGTATCGCTTTCTGGTGCTGGTGAGCGCGGTGAAAAAACTCCGCTTCCTGGAATTCACCCAGACCAGGCCATACATGCTGGCCAGGGTGGAGGCCGCGCCCATGGCGGTCGAGGAGGACAAGGAGGTGGAGGCCCTGCTCCTCAACCTCCGCACCCAGTTCAAGAAGATGGCCCAGCTCGTCTCCTTGCCGTCTGAGCTGCTGATGACGGTTGATTCGCTGGGCAACCCCTTTCACATCGCCTATCTGATCACTTCCCAGCTCAATCTCTCTCCGGCCGAGGAGCAGGAGATCCTCGAGATCGAGCCGCTGAAAAAGCTGCTGCACAGGGCGGCCCGCGAGCTGAACAAGCGCCTGGAAACCGCGGAGATGAGCCAGGAGATCCAGAAGAACATCAAGGAGGACATGGACCAGAAGCAGCGGGAGTTTTTTCTGCGCCAGCAATTGAACGCCATCCGCAAGGAGCTTGGCGAGGACGAGGAAAATCTCGACCTGAAGGAGCTGCGGGAAAAACTGGCCGGGGCGGAGCTGGGCGAGGAGGCGAAAAAGACCGCCGAAAAGGAGCTGGACCGCCTGGCCCGCATCTCGCCTTCCTCCCCGGAATACACGGTGTCAAGAACCTATCTGGACTGGATCCTCGACCTGCCCTGGCAGAAATCGACCAGGGATTCCCTGGATATCGGCAAGGCCCAGGAGATTCTCGACGCCGACCACTATGGCCTCAAGGAGATCAAGAAGCGGATCATCGAATTCCTGGCGGTCCGCAAGCTCAAGCAGGACATGCACGGTCCCATCCTCTGCTTTGTCGGCCCGCCCGGGGTGGGCAAGACCTCGCTGGGCCAGTCCATCGCCCGCAGCATGGGCCGCAAGTTCGTCCGCATCTCCCTGGGCGGGGTGCGGGACGAGGC
>DDXK01000078.1 GCA_002347185.1 Desulfobulbaceae bacterium UBA2262
CATCAGGTCGGCCAATTCGTCGATGATGATGACGATGAGCGGCAGCTTGTTCTCCGCCACCGCGTTGTAGCTGGCCAGGCTCTTGACCTTGGCCTCCTCCATGAGCTGGTAGCGGCGCTCCATTTCGCGCACCGCCCAGAGCAGGGCCCGGCTGGCCAGCTTGGGGTCCACCACCACCGGATGCAGCAGATGGGGGATATCCTCATAGCCGGACAGCTCGATGCGCTTGGGGTCCACCAGCAGCAGGCGCACCTCCTCGGGAGTGGCGTTGAAGAGAATCGAGCAGATGATGGTGTTCACCGCCACGCTTTTTCCCGAGCCGGTGGCGCCGGCGATGAGCAGATGGGGCATCCTGGCGAGATCGGCGACCACCGGATTGCCCACCACGTCCATGCCCAGGCCGATGGTCAGCTTGGAGGCGGCCTTCTGGAATCTTTCATGGGCGAAGATGTCGCGCACATAGACGATATGCCGCTCCGGGTTGGGAATCTCGATACCCAGGGCCGCCTTGCCGGGAATGGAGCCGACGATCCGCACGCTCTCCGCCTTGAGCCCCAGGGCCAGGTCGTCCGCCAGGCCGATGATCTTGTTGATCTTGATCCCGGGCGCCGGGGCAAATTCGTAGGTGGTGATGACCGGCCCGGGCGAGATGCCGACCACCTTGCCTTCCACCCCGAAATTCTTCAATTTCTCCTCAAGCTCGGTGCTCACCTTGTAGTAATATTCCCGGTCAACCGCAACCTCGCGGTTTTCCGGCTTGTCGAGGAGGGAAAGGGAGGGCAGCCGGTATTCGCCGCTGGCCGCCGGCAGGAGCTGAAATTCCTCCGCCCCCTCCTCCTCGTCGCCGGTGCTGGCAAAACGCACCGGCTCATGCACTTTGGGGGTAGGCTCCGCCTCTACGGCAAGGCTTCGCCGCCCCGGGCGCTCCGCCTCCTCGCCCGCGGCCTGCCTCCCCTCCTCCCCCTTCGCCCTGCCGCTCTTTCGCTGCGCACCTCTCTCGCGCAGGCCGGAAATGATAGCAAAGGGCGAGAACTCAACGGTGAGCATCAGGGAGACGAGCAAAATCACCAGAAAGAGAAGGACCGAGCCCGGACCGCCAAAAAGCTGCGCTCCGTAGCGGGCAAGAACCTGGCCAAGGTAGCCGGCCGCCGGATAGCGATGGCCGAAGAGCGAAAGCTCCACAAAGGAGGTGGCGCCGATCAGGCCGCTGCTTGCCAGGAGGATGCCGGAGCCGCCCGCCACGATGCCGGGCAGCTTTTCCATGCTCAGGGAAGGCGAAAAAAGGCGGATGGCATAGAAGAGCAGCAGAAAGGGGAGCCAGAGGGAGGTAAGGCCGAAAAAACCCATGAGCAGCGTGGAGAGAAAGCGACCCACCGCCCCGCCCCAGTTGCCGGCCGCAGCCTGCATGGAATCGGGCTGGGCGGAATAGCTGACCAGGCAGAGGAGCAGAAAAAGAGCGAAAAATACCCCGAACACCGAAAGGATTTCACGGCCGAGCGTTGGTTTTTCCTGCCTGCTGCCTCGTTCCATACCGTAGCGTATCACTCCCGGGGCAGAGAGTCCATCCCGGCCCGCAGCACCACCCTATTCGGCACGGCCAAGGTTCTTGAGGATGGCATCGAGGATGCCGTTGATGAAGGCCGGGGAATCATCGGTGCAGTAGCGCTTGGCCAGCTCGATGGCCTCGTCGATGGCAACCCGGGGCGGCACGTCGTCCCGGAAGAGCATCTCGTAGGCGGCCAGCCGGATGATGTTGCGGTCCAGGACTGACATCCGGCTCAGCCGCCAGTTGACCGCGCTCTCTGCTATCCTGGCATTGAGCTCCTCCAGCCTCGCGGTAATGCCCTCCACCAGCTCCCGGGCATAGGGGACCGATTTTTTGCTCACCTCGAAGTTGTCGCAGAGCAGGGGGAAATTCTCCGCCGCCGGGGTGGCGGTCAGCTCCCCCTGGTACAATGCCGTGAGGGCAAGCTCTCTTGCCTTGCGTCTGGTTCCCATTGCTTGCTCAGGGCAGCTGCGGGAGAAGGTTGACCATCTCGATGGCGGTGGCCGCACATTCCGAGCCCTTGTTGCCGGCCTTGGAGCCTGCCCGCTCGATGGCCTGCTCGATGGTGTCGGTGGTCAAAACCCCGAAGATGATGGGCACCCCGGACTCCATGCTGGCCATGGCGATACCCTTGGCCGCCTCGTTGGCGACGAAATCAAAATGGGGGGTGGCCCCGCGGATCACGGCGCCGAGGCAGATCACCGCGTCGTACCTGCCGCTTCTCGCCATCTTCTGCGCGACCAGGGGAATCTCGAAGGCGCCGGGCACCCGGGCAACCTCGATGTTCTTATCCACGGCCCCGGAGCGGAGCAGGGTGTCCATGGCGCCTTCCAGCAGCCGCTCGGCGATGAACGAATTGAAACGGGCGATGACGATCCCGAACTTCTTCCCATCGGCCTGCAGTTTTCCTTCAAAAAATTTCGGCATGCTCATTCCTCCCGGTCGAGACGCTTATGCGTTGTTTTTGTTCTTCAGCTCCAGCATGTGGCCGAGCTTGTCTTTCTTGGTCTTCAGGTAGTTGATGTTTTCCGGCTCCGCCTCCATCTCGATGGGCAGGCGGCCGGTCACCTGCAGGCCATAGCCTTCGAGCCCCACGATCTTTTTCGGGTTGTTGGTGATGAGCCGCATCTTGCGCACGCCGAGATCACGGAGAATCTGGGCGCCGATGCCGTAATCCCGCAGGTCCGCCTTGAAGCCCAGGGAAACATTGGCCTCCACCGTATCCATCCCCTGTTCCTGCAGGGCATAGGCCTTGATCTTGTTCACCAGGCCGATGCCACGCCCTTCCTGCTGCATGTAGAGGACGATGCCGGTTCCCTCCTTGTCCACCATGCGCATGGCGTTGTGCAGCTGGCCGCCACAGTCGCAGCGCTTGGAGCCGAAGACATCGCCGGTCAGGCAGGCGGAGTGGACCCGGACCATGACCTCCTGGCTGGAGTCGATTTCGCCCTTGACCAGGGCCACATGCTCGTGGTCGTCCACGTCGTTGGTGTAGACGATGGCCTGGAACTCGCCGTAACGGGTGGGCAGCCGGGTTTCGGCGGCCCGATGGACCAGCTTGTCCTCCCTGGTCCGGTAGGCGACCAGGTCGGCAATGGTGGCGATCTTGAGGTCATGCTCCCTGGCAAAGATCTCCAGATCCGGCATCCGGGCCATGGTGCCGTCCGCCTTCATGATCTCGCAGATCACCCCGGAGGGATGCAGTCCGGCCAGGCGGGAGAGATCGACGGAGCCCTCGGTCTGGCCGGTGCGGACCAGAACGCCGCCCCGCCTGGCCCGCAGCGGGAAGATATGGCCGGGGCTGACGATATCGTAGGGCTTGGCGTCGGGGTTGCAGGCGGCCAGGATGGTCCGGGCCCGGTCCGCCGCGGAAATGCCGGTGGTCACCCCGGTGCGCGCCTCAATGCTCACGGTGAAGGCCGTCTCGAAGGGAGACTGGTTGTTCTGCACCATCATGGGAATCTGCAGCTGCGCCAGGTGTTCCGGGGTCAGGGTCAGGCAGATGAGCCCGCGGCCATGGGTGGCCATGAAGTTGATGGCCTCCGGCGTCACCTTTTCCGCGGCCATATAGAGGTCGCCCTCGTTCTCGCGATCCTCGTCGTCAACCAGGATGATCATCTTCCCGGCCCGGATCTCCTCAATTACCTCTTCAATAGTACTCACTGCCATCTTCGCTCACCTCAAAAAAAACCTTTTCGCCATCGGCTATTTCAAGAAACCGTGCTCGGCGAGAAAGGCGGGATTAATCCGAGTTGTCTGTGCCGCTTCTCCGCTCTCCTTTACCGAGAGCAGCTTTTCCACATACTTACCGATGAGATCGACCTCGATATTGACCATCTCTCCCTGCTTCAGGAGGCCCAGGGTGGTCACCTGCAGGGTATGGGGGATGATCGAAACGGAAAAGGCCCTGGCCTCGACGCTGTTCACCGTGAGACTGATGCCGTCGATGGTGATCGAGCCCTTTTCGATGATGTATTTGCCCAGCCCCTCGGGAACCGCGAAGGAAAAGAGGACAAAATCGCCCAAGGGCTTGCGCGCAAGGACCGGGGTGGTGGCATCGACATGGCCGCTGACCAGATGGCCGCCCAGCCGGTCGGCGAGCCGGAGGGCCCGCTCCAGGTTGACCACGCTGCCGGTGGAAAGCTTGCCCAGATTGGTGCGGACCAGGCTTTCCGGCGAGACATCGACGACAAACCTGCGACCGCTGATCTCTTTCGCCGTGAGGCAGACGCCGTTGACCGCGATGGACTCGCCCTCTTCCGGTTCAGGCAGGTCGAACTCAGACTGGATGGCAAAAAGCATTCCGCCGCCGGCCGGCCGTTTTTCGACTATCTTTCCTTTTCCCAGTATGATTCCGGTAAACATCTTTTTTTCCGTGTTACCTCTCTGCCGCTTCGCCGAGCAGCCCTTCGATGAGCAGATCGTCGCCGAGGCGTTTTACCCGGGTGGTCCGGAAGCGGGGCGCCGCCTGCACCGTTTTCAGTTTCAGGCCGTCCACCAGCGGCAGGGCGTCGCCGCCCAGAAAACAGGGAGCGACAAACAGGCTCACCGCGTCGACGAGACCGGCCCGCAAAAAGGCCCCATGCACCCGGCCGCCTCCCTCCACCAGCACGCTGGTGATCCCCGCCCTGCCAAGCTCGCAAAGCACGGCCGCAAGGTCGAGCCGGCCATCATCGCCAAGCGCTACCGGCTTGATACAGGCGCCGGCTGCAACCAGGGCGGCGGCCCTCTCCGGATCGGCATCGGGCCCGCAAAAAATCCAGGTGGCTGCCGCCGACTCCTGCCGCAGCATCTGCGCGGCCGGCGGCAGCTTGAGGGTGGCGTCCAGGATGATCCGCAGCGGATCCCTGCCCCGGCGGCCGGGAAGCCTGGTGGTCAGGGAGGGATCATCGGTCAGTGCCGTCCGGCTGCCGATGAGGATGGCGTCCACCCTGTCCCGCAGCCGGTGCACCTCCCGCCGCGACTGCTCGTTGGTGATCCAGCCGCTTTCTCCAGAGGCCACGGCCAGGCGGCCATCGATACTGAGGCCGGCCTTCATGATCACCCAGGGCAGGCCGGTGGTGATATGCTTACAAAAGGGCCGGTTCAGTTCCCGGCACTGGTCGGCCAGCACCCCATGTTCCACGGCAAGCCCATTGTCGGCAAGCATTTTACAGCCGCCCCCCGCCACCAGCGGGTTGGGGTCGAGCATGCCCACCACCACCCGACGGATGCCGCTGGCCAGAATGGCCTGGGTGCAGGGGGGGGTACGCCCCGTATGGTTGCAGGGCTCCAGGGTCACGTAAATGGTGGCGCCCCTGGCCTTTTTCCCGGCCGCGTTCAGGGCGTGCACCTCGGCGTGGGGAGTGCCGGCCTTGCGGTGATAGCCTTTGGCGATCAGGCGGCCGTCCTTGACAACCACCGCGCCGACACAAGGGTTGGGCGAGGTCCGCCCCAGCCCTTTTTGGGCCTCCCTGACGGCCAGGCGCATCCAGGCAAGATCCTCTTTCATCCCTTGGCGTCTTCCGGCCCGCCCAGCATGTCTTTCAACTCGGACATGAACTCGTTTAAGTCCTTGAACTGCCGGTAGACCGAGGCAAAGCGCACATAGGCGACGCCGTCGAGTTTGCGCAGGCCCTCCATGACCCGTTCACCGATCAGCCTCACCGGCACCTCGCGCTCGCCCATGTCCTGCAGTTCCCGTTCCAGGGAATCGACGAACTCGTCGATCTGCGCCATGCTCACCGGCCGTTTCTCGCAGGCCTTTTTCAACCCCTCGACGACCTTGTCGCGGTCCCAGGACTCCCGGCGCCCATCCTTCTTGATCAGCATGGGCATGGTCATTTCCAGCCGCTCATAGGTGGTGAATCTGCGGTTGCAGGCATCACACATCCTCCGGCGGCGGGTGATGGTGTACTCCTTGTTCAGGCGGGAATCAACAACCCGATTTTCCAGATGACCGCAGTAGGGACATTTCATGGCTTGGCCTTCACGATGGGTGCGCGGAAAAAATCCCGCCTCTGCCCGACTCACCCAAAATGGAGCAGGGGAATCCTCGCCTCCTCCATCAGCAGCGTGGAGAGGGTGTCGGCGTATCCTTCCTTGTAGTAGATCTTCTCGATCCGGGCATTGATCAGCATCTTGCTGCAGATCGAACAGGGCATGTTGGTGCAGTAGAGGGTGGAACCCGCGATGCTGAAACCATGAAGCGCCGCCTGGATGATGGCGTTCTGTTCGGCGTGCAGCCCGCGGCAGAGCTCATGCCGCTCGCCGGAAGGAATGCCCCGCTGCTCGCGCAGGCAGCCCACGTCAAGACAATGGCTCACCTTGGCCGGCGCCCCGTTATAACCGGTGGCAATGATGCGCTTGTCGCGGACCAGGATGGCGCCCACCTTGCGGCGCAGGCAGGTGGAGCGCTGCGCCACCAGCTCGGTGATGGACATGAAATACTCATCCCAGGAGGGTCGGGTGTCGGTCATCGCGCTACTCGTCGTCCCGGTCCCGATCGGGGTAAAGGGGGAAAGTATCGCAGAGCAGCCGCACTTCCAGGCGGATCCTGCTCAGTGCCTCCTTGTCGTTGCGAGCGACAATGGCCCGGTTGATCCAATCGGCGATCCGGACCATCTCCGCCTCCTTGAGGCCGCGGGTGGTGACGGCGGGGGTGCCGATGCGGATGCCGCTGGTGNNGGGGATGGCGTTCTTGTTCACGGTAAGTCCCGCATCCTCCAGGGCCTTTTCCGCTTCCTTGCCGGTGGTTCCCTTGTTGGTGAGATCCACCAGAAGCAGATGATTGTCCGTGCCCCCCGAAACCAGGCGAAAGCCATGCCCGACCAGCGCTTCTCCCAGCTTCTGCGCGTTTTTCACCACCTGAAACTGGTCCTGCCTGAACTTCTCGCCCATGGCCTCCTTGAAGGCCACGGCCTTGGCGGCGAT
>DDXK01000073.1 GCA_002347185.1 Desulfobulbaceae bacterium UBA2262
GCCAGGTATTCGAGGATCCGCTCCTTGACCTTTTCCAGCCCGTAATGATCGGCGTCGAGCACCTCCTTGGCGATCTTGAGGTCGAGGCGGTCCTTGGTGCTCTTCCGCCAGGGCAGATCGAGGATCCAGTCCAGATAGGTGCGGATGATGGCGGCCTCCGAGGCGTCGGGGTGCATCATCTCAAGACGCTTGAGCTGCTTGCCCGCCTCCTTCTTGACTTCGGGCGGCATCCTGCCCCTGGCGATCTTCTCCCGCAGCTCGTCGAGTTCCTGGGAACGCTCGTCGATGTCGCCCAGCTCTTTCTTCAGGGCCTGCAGCTGCTCCCGCAGGTAGTACTCGCGCTGGGTACGGCTCATCTCCTCCTTGGCCTCGGACTGGATCTTGGCCTGCATGGTGGAGACTTCCAGCTCCTTCTGCAGATACTCGGCCACCTTCCTGAGGCGCAGAACCGGATCGAAGGTCTCCAGCACCGCCTGGGATTCGGAAACCTTGAGCTGCAGGTTGGAAACCACCAGATCGGCCAACCGGCCCGGCTCTTCGACATTGTTGAGGATGACCATCAGGTCGGAGGACATGATGCCCTTCAGGGAGAGGATCTTTTCGGTCTGCTCCCGGACATTGCGCATCAGGGCCTCGACCTCCACGCTGACCTCGCCGGCCTCCTCGTCCTTGACCAGCTCGATCCGGGCGATGTAATGGGGATCCTCCTGGACAAAGGCCTCGACCCTGGCCTTACGCAGGGCCTGCACCAGCACCTTGAGCCGGCCGTCGGGCAGCTTGAGGGTGCGCATGATCATGCAGACCATGCCCACGTCGTACATCTCGTCGGGCTGGGGCTCGTCCACCGAGGCGTCCTTCTGGGTGACGAGCATGAGGAGCTTGTCCTTGGCCATGGCGTCGTTGACCGCCCCCACGGAGGCGGGCCGCCCGACGAAGAGGGGGATGATCATGTAGTTGAAGATCACCACGTCACGAACCGCCATGAGCGGCAATTCCTCGGGAATCTCCTGCCCCTCGGGATCGTGGAAATCGTTCAGTTCGGAAGTTATGGAGTCATTGATGTCCACAACAGGTCTCCTGTGTTGTAGTAAAGCCTTTTCGGGCGGGGGCAAGGGCCCTTGCCGGGGATTGACCGTTCAAGGGTGCAAAAATAAGCATGCCGGCCGGCGAAGTCAAGACAACATCCGGCCAGCAGGCAAGGCCGGAAATCCTCTTGAAGAAATCGCCTTTTTGCACCATATTGCCCTCAGCAAAGGCTGCGGGGAAAAAAGAACCAGGCCGGGCGATCAACGCCTTACGCAGCAATCATGCCATGCCAGGCAACAAAACACAACAGCAACGCCGCCATGACCCTCGCCATCAGCTCTTTTTTCGACCTTGCCGCCTACGCCCATCGGGAACTCTTCCCGGCCGGGGAATACCCCTGGCAGCCCCTGGGCCGCCTGAAGGAGTATCTTGCCCGCTACCCCTACCCGGCGCTGGCCTGGCCGCTCACCCCCGGCCCCATTCCGACCACCCTGATCCTGCAAGCCAACCGCCTGCTGACGGCCGACGAGGGCACCGCCCTGGAACTCAACGATGTCGGCAGGGGCGGACTCAAGGTGTTCCAGGACGGCCAGCTCCTGGAGGAGGCCAGCGTCATCATGGCGGGCACGGTGCTGGCCGGCGGGCCGCTGGCCGTCGGCAAGGGCGTGCTCATCGAATCCGGGGCCTTTCTCAAGGGGCCGGTGGTCATCGGTGACCGGAGCGAGGTGCGGCAAGGGGCCTACCTGCGGGGCCACTGCCTGGTGGGGGCGCGCTGCGTGGTCGGCCACGTCACCGAAGTGAAGCACGCCATCTTCCTGGACGACGCCAAGGCCGGCCATTTCGCCTATCTGGGCGACAGCATCCTCGGCAACGAGGTGAACCTGGGCGCCGGCACCAAGCTCGCCAATCTGCGCTTCAGTGGGGGGGAAGTCCTGGTGAAGACCCCGGACGGCCCCATCGGCTCCGGGCTGCGCAAATTCGGGGCGATCCTCGGCGACCGCGCCCAGACCGGCTGCAACGCCGTCACCAATCCCGGCACGGTCCTGGGGAAAAAATCCATCGTCCTCCCGAACACCACGGCGCCTTCCGGCTGGCACGGCAACAACTCCCTGATCCGCTAGTCTCTTCTCCGCGCACCGGGGCTAGGTCGCGCCGTTTACCGCGTAATAGTGGGAGAGGCCGAGGATGAATTCCAGACAGAGGGCGATCACCAGAAAGATCCGGATGCCCCGGCTCAGGGGCAGCCGCTCGCCGATGAGGCGCTGCAGCAGGGCGACGAGGACCAGGGTGGCGCCCAGGCTGATTGGCGCCACGGCAAGAAGATGGGTGAGGGTTTCCACCAGGGTCTGCACGGGCCTGCCCGGGAAGAAGCGCACGCTGGCCAGGAGATAGACCACAAACAAAATGGCGGTTATGAGGTGTTCCCGTCTTCTCTGCATCTTGTGTCCGCGACTGTAAACAATGAGGCCAGCCTTCCTGATTCGGCTGTCCACTCTAGCGCATTTCGGCGGGAATGGGAACATGCCGCCCTGAAAAATCGAGAAAAACCCGCCTGCCCCTGGCCGACGCCGGCCGGAAAGAGACGAGAAACGCCATGACAAAGCTCAACGCCCTTTTTTTCCCGGAAACCAGCCCCCAGGCGGCGCAACTCGCCCCCTTCCTCCTCCTCTGCGACAGCCTCCACCACTATGCCTTCCCGCCCCTGCCCGACGGGGCCTGGCCGGAAGAGCTTGCCAGGGCAGGCCTCCAGCCCGGTTACAACCCCGCCCCCCTCCCGCCGGAAGAGGAAGCCCGCTTTCAGGCCCTGCTCCGGGAGCTGCACGGCCACGAGGGGGAGTTCTACGGCGGAGCCCTCTCCTCCCTGGTCGCCGGGGTTCGTGACCGCGACGAGGCCACGGGCTGGTCCCTGGTCAGCCGCCTGCGCGCGGGCCGGCAGCCGGCGCCTCCGGGTGGGGAAGGGCAGGAACAGCTCTGGCAGGCGCGGCTTGTTCTGAAACTCGCCGAGCTGCTGGCGGAGGAAGAACGGGAGATCGCCCAAGGGCTGGCCGCCGTCTCCGGCAGGGAGACGGAACTGCTTGCCGCCCTCAAGGGCGGGGAAGAGCTGGACGAGGAAGAAGAAGCGGAGCTGCGCGGCCTCATGGCCCCGCAGCCCTTGAGCAGGCCGGCGGTGAATCCGGAGCGCTTGGCCAGGGCCTGGACCCTCCTCTTTCTGCTGGACAAACGCCGGGAGGAGAGCGCGCTGCTCGCCACCACCCACCCGGAACTCCACGCCCTGCTGGCCGAAAGCCACGAGGCGCGGACCGGCGTCCCGCCCCGGGAAGTGCTGCGCGTCTCCCTGCCCGCCGCCCTGGCAACGGGGGAGGCTGCCCTCGCCGCCTGGCTTGCGGCCGGCAGGGCGGCCGGGACCACGAGGGAGGGACTCGGCCGGGCACTGGCGGAAGTCGCCGCCGGCACGCCCCTCACCCCGGAGCGGCTGGACGGCTTGCGGCACTTCGGCCAGGAGCTGAGCCGGGCTGCCCTGACAGTACGCCCGGCAGGAGGTGGGGAGCGGCATCTCGTCGTCTACGCCTATGAGTCCCTGCCTCTCCTCCCCCTCCTGGCCGGCCTGGCCGGCCGGAACCCGGCGCCGGCGGGGAACGGGACGGGCCTTCTGGCGGTGCTGGAATGAAGGGGGCTACTCCCGGTAGGGATTGATGGTCAGGACCGGACAGGGCGCCGTCTTGACGATCCGTTCCGCCACGCTGCCGAAGAGGATCTTTTCCAGCCCCTTGTAGCCGTGGGTGCCCATGATGATCAGGTCCGCGTCCTCTTGCTCGGCATGGCGATTGATCTCGTCGACCACGTCCCCGGAAAGGATGGCGGTGGAGGCCTCCACGCCTGGCAGGGTTTCGGCGAGGAAGCTTTTCATCCTTTCCCTGGCGCTGGCCACCATCTCCTCCTCGAACTGGGCAATGGGCATATGGGGCACGAAAAAGCCGGAATAATCGTCGAAGCTCTGCACCACAAAGACAACGGCGAGCCGGGCCCGGAACTTGCCCGCGAACTCGGCGGCCGTACGCAGAATCTTCTGGGAATTTTCCGAAAAATCAACCGGGACCAGGATCTTTTTGATTTCCTTCATAACCCCTCCTTTGGTATGGATGGCACTGTTTCCGCACAATCCGGATGCACGGCCCGTGGATGCTCGGCCTTCCTGCATTCTCAGGCTATCAGAACAATTTTCCCCTTGTCAACAGCGGAGCCCCGTGCCGGCCACGGCTCCCGTCCGCAGGGGAGATCCCGCCCCTGCCCGCTGATCGGGCCGGGGTGTTTGCGAGTCCTATCATGACCAGTGTTCCCTCCCCGCGCCCTGCTGGCGCTGAGTCCCTTCCGGCCGCCGTCGCCGCCATTTTCGCCGGCGACGGCATACTCGCCCAAAAGCTGCCCGGCTACGAGGCCCGCCCCGGCCAGCTTGCCATGGCGAAGGCCATCGCCGAGACCCTCGCGGCCGAGACCCTGGAAGAGAGGGGCGAGGCCGGCCTGCTCTCCGTCGAGGCCGGCACCGGCACCGGCAAGACCCTGGCCTATCTGGCGCCGGCCATCCTCAGCGGCCAGAAGGTGGTGGTTTCCACCAACACCCTGAACCTGCAGGACCAGATCCTCAACAAGGAAATCCCCTTCCTCAGGGCACATGTCGCCCCGGGACTGAACGCCGTCTGCGTCAAGGGAAGACAGAACTACCTCTGCCTCTACCGCTGGCGCCAGTTCATCAGCGCGCCGCAGCTGCAGCTCTTCGCCGACGACCAGGAAGTGGACCGCATTCAGGAGTGGCTCGAAACCACCGGGAGCGGCGACCGGGCCGAGCTGTACTGGCTTGGCGACAACTCTCCGCTCTGGAGCGCCATCAGCGCCACCGCCAGTCAGTGTCTCGGCAGCCACTGCCCCGATCTTGGCCAGTGCTTCATCAGCCAGCTGCGCAAAAAGGCGGGGCTCGCCCAGCTGCTCATCGTCAACCACCACCTCTTTTTTTCCGACCTGGCCCTGCGGCGCTTCGGCCACGCCGAGGTGCTGCCCCGCTACGAATCGGTGATCTTTGACGAGGCCCATCACCTGGAGAGCATCGCCACCCGCTACTTCGGCCTGAGCTTCAGCCATTACCAGGTTCTCGATCTGGTCAAGGATCTGGAAACCGCAGCCCAGGCCGATCTCGCCGGCCGCGACCGAGAGGGGGTCATCCAGTGCGCCCGGGCCCTGGCCAAACAGGTGGACCTTTTTTCCGAACTCTTCCCCAGGGAGCGAGGCCGCTTTTCCCTCTCCGATTTCCGCGGCAGGCTCCCCGCCTGGGAGGAGGAGCGGCAACGACTGCGCGATCAGCTCACCGCCCTCTGCAGCCAGCTCGACAAGACGGCCATGGTGGCGGAAAGCTGGCAGGGCATGCTCCGGCGGGCCGAAGAGCTGCTGGAGAGCTTCATCGCCATCAGCGCCGCCGAGGACCCCTCGGCGGTTTACTGGTACGAGCGCCGGGAAAAGACCGTCAGCCTCTCCGCCTCGCCCATCGACATCGCCGACGAACTGCGGGAGCATCTCTACTCGCAGTGCAAAAACCTGATCTTCACCTCGGCGACCCTCACCACCGGCAACACCTTCACCTATTTCAACGACCGCCTCGGCCTGCCGCGGGAGACCCCCAGCCTCATCCTCGAAAGCCCCTTTGCCTACGAGACGCGCAGCCTGCTCTTTGTCCCGGCCAGCGATTTCCCGGAGCCCGCCAGCCGGGCCCATGCGGAGGCCGCGCAAAAACTGCAGCGCGACCTTGTTCTCGCCGCCCGGGGCAGGAGCCTCCTGCTCTTCACCAGCATCAGCGCCATGCGCGGCGCCCATGCGTATCTGCTTAACGAGTTGCCCTTTCCTGTCCTCCTGCAGGGAGAGGCGCCCAAGACGGTGCTGCTGGAACGCTTCCGCGCCGAGACCCACTCGGTGCTTCTCGCCGTGGCCAGCTTCTGGGAAGGGGTGGATGTGCCGGGCGAGGCATTGAGCTGCGTGATCATCGACAAACTTCCGTTTGAAGTCCCCTCGGACCCTGTTATTATGGCCCGCATGGAACGCATCAAGGCCGAGGGCGGCAACCCCTTTTTCGATTTCCAGGTACCCCGGGCCATCCTCACCCTCCGCCAGGGGGTGGGCCGCCTTCTGCGCGCCTCGACGGATCGCGGCGTCCTGGCCATCTGCGACGTCCGCCTTTTCAGCAAGCAATATGGCAGGCTCTTTCTGAAAAGCCTGCCGCCAAGCCCGCTCTGCCGCGATCTTGTCAGGGTAAGGGCCTTTTTCCAGGAGGAGTCATGAGCAACGCCGAAGTTCTTGCCGCTCTGCGGCGGCGGGCCGCCGCCATCGACGCGGTGATGGAGGAGGATCTCAAGGGAGTGCGCAGCCCCCTGCTGGGCCAGGTGCTCCGCCAGGCACTCTTTCAGGGCGGCAAGCGGATCCGGCCCCTGCTCACCCTCCTGGCCGCCTCCCTGCGCGGGGAGGCGCCCGCCGATACGGCCAGGCTCGCCATCGCCTTCGAATACCTGCACGCGGCAAGCCTGATCCACGACGACATCATCGACCATGCCGAGCTCCGGCGCGGGCAAAAGACCGCCCATCTGCTCTGGGGCGAGGCCGCGGCCATCCTCGCCGGCGACTTCCTCCATGCCCGGGCCCTGGAGCTGGCCGGAACGGTGGGCGGCCGGCAAGGGGTGGCCGCCATCGGCCAGGCCACCGCCGCCATGGTGGAAGCCGAATTCCTGCAGATGCAGACCGCCCGGGAGCAGAGCTCGACCGAGGGAAACTACTTCCAGGTGCTGCTGGGCAAAACCGCCGCCCTCATCGCCGCGGCCTGCGAGGCCGGCGTCGACCACGCCCAGGGCTCTCCGGCGGATCGCGCGGCCCTGCGCACCTACGGCGCCAACCTGGGGCTTGCCTTCCAGATCGTCGACGACCTCCTCGACTACCTGGGGGACCCGGAGAAAACCGGCAAGGCGGTGGGCAACGACTTTCAGGAAGGAAAAATGACCCTGCCCCTCATCAAGGCCCTGGCCAGCGCCCCCCGCCAGGAGCGCGACGCCCTGACCGCCCTCCTCGGCTTGCCGCCCGCAGAGCGGGCGNNAAGCCTGCCCCTGGCTCAGGCCATCCTCGCAGAAAGCGGCGCTTTCCGCCAGGCCAGGAAAAAAGCGGAGGAACTTATCGCCGAGGCCATCGCCGGCCTGGCGATCTTCCCCGACAGCGAGGCGAAGGCCACCCTGATCGGCCTGGCCCGCTATGTGCTGACCAGGGAAAAATGATGCAAATGCTGGCTCCGCACTTCCCGCCCCCGGCGAAAGCAGCGGGCTGACCCCAGAAGGCATGTGACCGACATGGCGGCTCTCCGCGCGAAAAGGAAAAAGAAAAAGGGCTCCGGGGGGCGCTTTCTCCTTTTTCTTTTTGCCGCCGCCCTGCTGACCGCCTGTTTCCTTCTCTTCCGCCCCCACCCCTCCGGCCGGCCACCCGCGCAGGCGCCCGGCCCGGCGGGCGAAGGCCAAAAAAGACCCGGGCCCGACCGGGCGCGGGAACCGGGTCCGACCGCCACGCCCCCCCTCGTCCCAGCCGCAAAAACCGGCAAACCACTTCTGGCCATCATCGTCGACGACATGGGCTACCGGCAGGATACCGGCCGGGCGCTCATCGCCCTCGATCTGCCGCTCTCCTTCGCCTTCCTGCCCTTTGCCCCCCACAACCCAGAGCTGCTGGCCGAGGCCAGCGCCCAAAAAAGGGAAATCCTGCTCCATCAACCCATGGAAAGCGCCAGCCCCGGGCAGGATCCCGGCCCCGGCGCCCTGTATACCGGCATGAACGCCACGGCCATCCGGCGGACCCTGCTCCGCAACATCCAGGCCGTGCCCGGCGCCATCGGCCTCAACAACCACATGGGCTCCGGCTTCACCGCCAACCCGGCCGCCATGCGCCATCTGCTCACTGCCCTGCGCGGCCTCGACCTCTTCTTTGTCGACAGCCTCACCTCGCCCAAAAGCGCGGCCTACGAACTCGCCGGCCAGCTCGGGATAAGAGCCGGCCGCCGCGACGTCTTTCTCGACAACGAGCAGCTCCCGGAAAAGATCGCCGCCCAGCTGGAGACGCTCATCGCCCTGGCCCACCAGCGCGGGCAGGCCGTGGGCATCTGCCATTCCCAGCCGGCGACCCTCACCGCCCTGCGCCGCCACCGCGCGCGGCTGCTCGCGCAAACGGAAATGGTCGGCATCTCCCGCCTCCTCCGGTGAAGAGTGCAGAGCGAGGCCGCCGCAACCCAGCAAAACGAGGACGCCATGCCAGCCATCATCACCCTGACCAGCGATTTCGGGCTCCGCGATGAATACGTCGGGGTCATGAAGGGGATCCTGGCCGCAGCAGCGCCCCAGGCGCGGCTCATCGACATCTCGCACCAGGTTGCCCCCCAGGATGTCGAGGAGGCGGCCCTGCTCCTGGAGGCGGCAGCCCCCCATTTCCCGCCCGGCACCATCCATCTCGCCGTGGTCGACCCCGGGGTGGGCACGGAGCGGGAGCTCCTCCTGCTGCAGGCGCGGGAGCAGTACTTCCTCGCCCCGGACAATGGCCTGCTTACCCCCTTTCTGGACGAGCAATCCCTGCAGGCCGCCTTTGTCATCGACTGCCCGCGCCTCTATCGTCAGCCGGTAAGTCCCACCTTTCATGGCCGAGACATGCTGGCCCCGGTGGCCGCAGCCCTCGCCGGCGGCCTTGCCCCGACAAGCCTGGGCCGGCCCGCGCTTAAGACAAGGCTTAAAAAACTTTCATCCCGGCAGTTGCAAATTGACGTGATTCATGGCAACATAGCCGGGTTTGTGATCCATGTGGACCATTTCGGCAATCTGACCACCAATATCCACCAGAGGCACCTTGCCGCCCTGCCGACCGGGCCGGAGCAGTGGGAGCTTTCCTGCAAAGGGCTGAAGATTTCCGGGCTCTCGGCCACCTACGGATCACTCCCCGCAGGAGCCCTCGCCGCGCTGATCGGCAGCCGAGGGTATCTCGAAATCGCGGCCAACCGGGGAAACGCCGCCCGCCTGCTCGGCGCGGCGGTTGGCGAGCCGGTACGGCTCGCCGTCAGGGCACAAGCCCAGGGTCTGTGAGGCTGCCGGGTCTGCCCGAGAGAATGCTGATACTTTTTTCAATCCAGGGAAGGGGAACCGGTCATGCACGACCAGCATATTGATGACATGGCGAAACTGCTCAAGACGATGTCGCATCCCATTCGCCTGAAGATTCTTTGCCTGCTGCAGGACCGCGAGCTGACCGTGGGCGACATCCACAAGGAAGTGCATACCACCAACGCCAACGTCTCCCAGCATCTCTCCATCCTCCGCAACCAGGGCATCATCTCCTACCGCAAGGACGCCAACTTCATCTACAACCGCATCGCGGAGGGCAGGGTCACCGAACTGATCAAAACCATGCGCGAGCTTTTCTGCACCATCTCCTGAGCGCTTGCCGCCAGGCGCAGGCCTGGCCCCCGCTGCGGCCCTCGCCACTTTTCCCCTCTCCGCCTTGACCTGAGCCTCCATCCTGGTTAATCTTTCCCCTGGGCCCGAAGACGGCGCCCCTCGTCTGTTCGCGCCTTGTCGAGCAGGATCCTTTCCGCAGCCGACCACAACCAGCACCCCATTGCCGTTGCCCTCTTTCCCCCGCGGAAAACCAGAGCCTTTTCGGGGCGGCGCTGCCTGCTTCAGGAGGAACCATGGACCCCTCGATCTTTACCGCCGACTACCTGAAAAAAAACAACCCCCGGATCTTCAAGCTCATCACCCGGGCCAAGGACATTGAGGAACTGCGGGGCCAGCTCGTCGACTTCACCTTCAGCGTCGAACAGCAGGCCGTGGAAGAGGCCGGACACGACGACGCCAGCTATCTGGCCCGCATCCGCGACTGCGGTTTCTCCTTCCGGATGCTCCTCAAAAAAGGCTCGGAGCAGGCGGCGGGCTTCAGCATCCTGCAGGCCCTCTGGGACATCGGCCACGCGCGCCCGCGACCGGAGCTCACCCCCGCCTTCTTCGCCGACCTGCTCTACCTGCTGCTGGGCATGCAAGGGAAGAGCCCCCACAAGGCCCTGGACACCATCCACCTCACCTCGGTGGAGGCAAGCGGCCGCAAGGCGGCCCGCACCCGCTCCCGCCAGCTGGACAACCTCTGGAGCGAGGTGGACCGCCGGATGTCCGCCTTCCCTTCCGGCCTGGACGAGCTTGCGGTCCGCCGGCGCCGGGGCCGGCAGGAAAAGATCCTCTCGATACTGGGCGGCAGCCCGGAAGAGTGGCAGGATTGGCGCTGGCAGATAAAGCACATCATCCGCGACCTCGCCACCCTGGAAAAACTGGTAAAGCTGAGCGCCTCGCAACGCAAGGCCCTGAAGGCGGCCAAGGAACACCGGCTGCCCTTCGGCATCACCCCCCACTACCTTTCCCTGATGGATGACGAGCTGGGCCGGCGGGACGCGGCCATCCGCGCCCAGGTGCTGCCGCCCATGAGCTACGTGAAGGAAATCGCCGCGGTGGAGGATGTTTCCTGCCTCGATTTCATGGGCGAGGAAGACACCTCGCCCTTCGATCTCGTCACCCGGCGCTACCCGGCCATCTGCATACTCAAGCCCTACAACACCTGCCCGCAGATCTGCGTCTACTGCCAGCGCAACTGGGAAATAGACGATGTCATGGCCAGCGGCGCCTTTGCCGGCATGGAGAAGATCGAGGCCGCCATCCAGTGGATCCACGACCATCCGGCCATCCACGAGGTGCTGATCACCGGCGGCGACCCCCTGGCCATGGGCGACGAGGCTCTGGCCGCCATCCTGGCCAGGGTGGCGGAAATCCCCACGGTGGAGAGAATCCGCATCGGCAGCCGGACCATGGTCACCATGCCCATGCGGATCACCGACTCCCTGGCCGGGCTGATCGGCCAGTACCGCGAACCGGGCCGCAGGGAGGTGGCGGTCATGACCCACGTCCAGCACCCCTACGAGGTGACCCCGGACACCCTGGCGGCGGTGGACAGATTCCGCCGGCTCGGCATCCCGGTCTACAACCAGCTGGTCTATACCTACTACGCATCCAAACGCTTCGAAGCCGCGGCCCTGCGCCGCCTTCTCCGCCTGATCGGCATCGACCCCTATTACACCTTCAACACCAAGGGCAAGGACGAGACCCTGGCCTACCGGACCCCCATCGCCCGGCTGCTCCAGGAACAGCAGGAGGAGGCGCGGCTGCTCCCTGGCCTGGCCAGGACCGACGAGGCGGTCTTCAACGTGCCCCGGCAGGGCAAGAGCTACCTGCGCGCCAGGGAATACCGCAACTTTCTCTCCATCCTGCCGGACGGCTCACGGCTCTACGAATTCCATTCCTGGGAAAAAAAGGTCTCCCAGGAGACCTCGACCTTCATCACCACGGACGTGCCGATCCTCCACTACCTGGAGCGGTTGAGCCGGGACGGGGAGAGCGTTTCCGATTACGAGACGATCTGGTACTACTTCTGAGGAGGGAAAGCCGGGGGAGGCAAGCGCCCCCGGCTTTTTGTATACGAAGGGGAAACCCCTGTCGGAAGGAAGGCCCGCTAGTTGTTCCGCGGCGCGATCTTGAGCTCGACCCGCCGGTTCTTCTGCCGGCCGGCCTCGGTCTCGTTGGTGGCGAGGGGGCTCGACTCGCCAAAGGCCAGCACCTCGAGGCGGGAGCTGTCCACGCCGCGCTGGACGAGGAGGTTGCGCACCGCTTCCGCCCGCCGGCGGGAAAGATCCAGATTGTGCTGCTCGCTGCCGACGCTGTCCGTATGACCCTCGATCCGGATCAGCGTCTGCGGATACTGATTCAGTACCCCGGCAATGCGGTCCAACTCGCCATAGAGCCCCGGCCGGACCACGGCGGAATTGGTGTCGAAGCTCACATCACCCTTGAGCACCACGGAGAGGAGGTTGCCCTCCCGCTGCACCGCCGCCGCGTCGGAGGCGGCCAGCGCCCCCCGCATCTCCTGTTCCTGCCGGTCCATCATCTGCCCGACCCCGGCACCGGCCAGTCCGCCCACCGCCGCGCCGATGGCGGCGCCAACCAAAGTGGCCTCGGTGTCATGACCGATCGCCTGCCCGAGAAGAGCGCCGGCCACGGCGCCGCCCGCCGCGCCATAGGCGCCGCCGCTCTGGGTTTTGGTTTGCGGGGCGCAGGCCCCGAGAAAAAGCAGCCCTGCCATACCGAAAACAAGCATCTTTTTCATGGAATTCTCCTTATGCATGAATTGTGCGCAGCAGCCCCCCCCAAGGAAGTTGCCCACGCAAAAAAACAAAAAAACCACAGATCCGCTTTGCCAAAGAGAAGCATTACAGCGCGGGAACCTTTGGCAGCGTTTTTTTTTTTTGCGCTGCCAACAATGAACTTCTGCTGAAATGAAGACGCCCCGGGTCTGGAAAAGTTCCATTCTATCACCAGCCGGGGGAAATTGTCAAAAGAGAGGGATCGATTCAGCGGGCCGACCAGCTCCCCTTCGCAAACTCCGCAAGCACGGCCCGTCCCACGGGAGGGAACTCCTGCTTGCCCTGCTCCGTTCCGGGGCGATAAGGCAGACGGCCCAGAACGGCAGTCCGCCCCAGGTCGGCGATGGTACGCAGGTTGTCACGGACAATGGGCTCCGGCTCATCCGGCCTGGTATCGGAACAGACGACGCCAAGCACCGGAATCTCCCGTCTCCGCAAGGCCTCCAGACTGAGCAGGGTATGATTGAGAGTGCCCAGGCCGCTCCGCGCCACCAGCAGGGTGGGGATCCTCAACTCGGCCAGGAAATCGACGAGAAGCAGATCCCGGCGCAGCGGCACCATGAGCCCGCCCACCCCCTCCACCACCAGCAGGGCATGCCGGCCAAGCTGCTCTTCGTACCGGCTTTTGAGCAAGGCGGGATCGACCTCTCGCCCTTCCGCCTCGGCGGCAAGATGGGGGGAGGCGGGCAGAGAAAAATGGCAGGGCACCTGCAGGGCCACTTCTTCCCGGAACAGGGGCTGCCCCGCCACCCGCAGGCAGTGGACGAGATCGGCCGGCGGGAAGTCGGGGCCGGTGGCCACCCATTTCTGGTACCCGGCCCTGATCCCCTCCTTTATAAAAAAATCGAGGAGCAGTCCACAAAAATGGGTCTTACCCACATCGGTATCCGTGCCGGCGACAAAGATGGCGCTCATTTTTCCCCTTTAACGACAAAGGCCTGATAGGTGGCCGGGTAGCCGTCGAAATGTTTGCGGAACCAGGCGTCGAGAAGGCGCAGTCGCCCGGGGGTGAGGGAGGCCGGCAACGACTGCCCGCCGCCGGTGCCGGTTTTCCGGATATGGTCGAGGAGGGCGAGCAGAGAAGGATAGTATCGCACCCGCGCCACCTCCTCCACCGTCGCTCCGCCCAGATGAGCTGCGGCAAGCGCGGCGAGCTGGGTCCTGCCCGGGAAACGGCTGGGCGGCAGCTGCACCGGCGCGGCAAAACAGTGTGCCAGCCCCTGACTCAACTCGGAAAAGGTTTTCGGCCCGAAAAGAACACCGAGGAAACGGCCGCCCGGCGCCAGCAGCCCGGCGATCCGGGCGAAAGCGGCGGGGATATCGTCAAACCACTGCATGGTGGAGTTGCTGCAGATCAGGTCGAAGGAGGAAGGGCAGGCGGCGAGAAAGCGCTCGCCATCCTCGCAGAGGAACGACAGGCGGGCGTGGCCGGCAAGTTTTGCCCGGGCCTGCCCGAGCATGCCCTCGGAAAAATCGAGGGCGATGATCTCCGCTTCCGGATAGTGCCCGACCAGAAGGGCGGTGAAGGTGCCGGTGCCGCAGCCGATTTCGAGGATCCGCCCGGGCACGGCCCCCTGCGGCAGCTGCTGGCCAAGCAGCACGGCCAGCTCCCGCTGCACGTCGGCATGGGCGTCGTAGGTGCCGGCGGCGCGGGAAAAACGCTCTCTGATTCTTTTTTTTCCGGGCTCAGTCAAAGAGGTGAAACTCCTGGTCGAGAAAAAGAGCGTGGCCGCCATGCTCGAGGATCCTTTCTTCCGCGCCGGCAAGCGCCGCCCGCTCCGCCACCGGCGCGATCACGTCCCGCCGACCATGCCAGCAGACCACCGGGCAGGGGGGCAGGGTGACCGGACGCCGCCAGGAGGCCAGGTAGTCAAGGCCGCGACCGAGCAGGGCAGGATCAAGGCGCGCCAGCAGTCCCTCCTGTTGTTCGGCCAAAAAACGGCGGTACTGGGTCCGGTAGCCGAGGAAACATTTCCGGTAAAAATCAGCCATGAAGGCGTGGGGCTCGGCGGCGAGCCCGGCCCGGATCGAGGCGATCTCGACGGCCGGCCAGGAGGCGCGCATGGCGAGGAGCTGGAGGGAGGCAACCCGGTCCGGGAAGCGCCGGGCACAATCGAGGGCCAGCTGCGCCCCCAGGGACCAGCCGACCAGATGGACTTTCGCCCTGCCTGAACTTTCGAGAAATGCCTCGAACGCGTCCAGAACGGTTGGCGCATCCAGGAGAGTGTCCGGCGCGCCCCAGGGCAGATCACCGGCGGCCAGGGAGAGGATGGCACCGGAAAAGCCCCAGCCCGGCAGAAAGAGGATGGGCTCGCCCGGCCGGGAGCCCTCTTGCTGCCGGGCGAGCCAGCTCAGCACCATGGCCGCACCCGGCGCAAATCGAAAATCGACACAGTGCGCCTACTCCACGGTCACGCTCTTGGCCAGGTTCCTGGGCTGGTCCACGTCGCAGCCGCGCAGGGTGGCGATTTCATAGGCCAGAAGCTGCAGGGGCAGGACAAAGAGAATCGGATTCAGATCTTCGCAGGTGGCCGGCAGAAAGATCACCTCTTCGGCGATGCGCCGGCAATTCCTGTCGCCGGTATTGGCCAGGAGGATAATCCTGCCGTTTCTGGCCTTGACCTCTTCCACGTTGGAAATGACCTTCTCGTAGACGCTGTCCTGGGGGGCCAGGGCCAGCACCGGCATCTCGCGGTCGATGAGGGCGATGGGGCCGTGCTTGAGCTCGCCGGCCGCATAGCCTTCCGCGTGGATATAGGAGATTTCCTTGAGCTTCAGGGCGCCTTCCAGGGCGATGGGGAAATTGCAGCCCCGGCCCAGGTAGAGGAAATCCCGGCTGCGGGCAAAGAGGTCGGCGATGCGGCGCGCCTCTTCCTGCAGGCGGGGAAGCTCCTGGGTAAGCAGGGCCGGCAGCTCGACGAGCGCTCTGGCCAGGGCCTTGCGCTCCTTGGCGGGAATGGTTTTTTTGAGCTCTCCCAGATAGAGGGTGAAGAGGAGAAAGGCGGTGAGCTGACAGGTGAAAGCCTTGGTCGAGGCCACCCCGATCTCGGGCCCGGCATGGGTGTAGATGGTGCCGTGCGACTCCCGGGTGATGGTGCTGCCCAGCACGTTGCAGATGGCAATGACCTTGGCTCCCATCTTTTTGGCCAGCCTGAGGCCGGCCAGGGTATCCGCCGTTTCCCCGGACTGGGAGATGGGCACCACCAGCACGGTTTCGTCGAGGAGGAGGCGGCGATAGCGGAATTCCGAGGCGATGTCCACCTCCACCGGAATGCCCACCCACTTCTCCAGCCAGTATTTCGCAACCAGAGCGGCATGCCAGGAAGTGCCGCAGGCAACCAGGGAGATACGACTGATCTTTTTCAGTTCCGCGGCGCTCAAAGTGATTTCCGGCAGGCTCACCCTGCCGGTGGCTGGATCGAGACGGCCCCGGAAGGTGTTGAGGATGGCCTGGGGCTGCTCAAAGATCTCCTTGAGCATGAAATGCTTGTAGCCGGCCTTCTCGGCCATGGCCGCGTTCCACTCGATGCGCTGCACCTCCTTTTTCACCTTGCGGCCGCCGGCAATGGACATGACCTGCCAGTCTCCCTGCCTGAGGACGGCCAGTTCCCCATCCTCGAGAAAGACCACCTGATTGGTATAGGGAAGGAGGGCCGGAACATCCGAGGCCAGCAGGCAGCCGGCCCCGTCCTGAATCCCCAGGACCAGCGGGCTCTGATTCCGGGCCGCCACCAGCATCTCGGGCGCGCCGGCCCAGAGAACGCCGATGGCATAGGAGCCCTGCACCTTTTTCAGGGCGCGGCGCACCGCCATGACCAGATCGTCTTTCAGCTCCTCCTCGATGAGGTGGGCGAGCACCTCGGTATCGGTTTCGGAACGGAAGAGATGGCCGCGGCCTTTGAGCTCCTCGCGCAGGGCATTGTAGTTTTCGATGATGCCGTTATGGACCACGACCAGATCGCCGGTGCAATCACTGTGCGGGTGGGCGTTGGCCTCGGAGGGGGCGCCGTGGGTGGCCCAGCGGGTATGACCAAGGCCGATGTGGCTGTCGAGATTGCGCACCGCATCCAGGCGCTCCTCGAGACGGAGGAGCTTGCCCTGGGCCCGGTACTTTTCCAGCTTGCCCTGGTGCACATAGACCAGGCCGGCCGAGTCATAGCCCCGGTACTCGAGACGCCTGAGCCCCTCCAAAATAATGGGCACCACGTTGCGCTGCCCCACGTAACCGACGATTCCGCACATAAGCGTTTCCTCTTCATAACCCTTGCTACTGAGGGCATCATCAACAAGGCTTTCCGTTGCCGGAGAAGAGCACTAGGCCTTCTTGACAAACTCCGATTTCAACTGCATTGCCCAGCCACAATACCCATCAAAACATAGAACACCGACCAGACCGAGCCCAAAAGCCATGCAGGAGGCGCCCAGGATGGCTGGGGAGTTCGCCATAGAAACTGGCGAGCGCTGGCGGAGGCTATGGTTCCGCCCCTCCCGTGACGAAAGAGCTGGCGAGCCAGCCAGCGAGGCCGAGCGATTGTTTTCTTGGGGTGGGGTGCGTCATGGAATATCGCAAGACCCAACGCTGAAGCTGAAACACGCCGCAGCCAACGCATGAGCAACACGCGACGATTACCGGCTTCGCATCAAGCCCCTAGTTAAGGATGAGCACGTAACAATTGCGCCCATCCATTCAATTCCTCCATAGACTCCTCATCACCAACTATCGTCAGCAACTCTGCGGCAAGGCAAACGCGCACCTCGTTACTTAACATCACGAGTGACGCGAGTTCACTCTCGGGGTACGCAGGTTCCACCACCCCGTCTAGGACTCTTCTCTTTATATGCTCGGAGCCGCCGTGCGTCAGGTTATGAAAGGTGGGAAGGTTGCTTGCCGCATTGGCGTGAATCCAGGCCCCTCCCGACTCCGCATCTTTAGGAATGGCCCTGAGGAGGCGAGGAAAGTTCGGGCACGTTCCTCTCATGAACTCTTCTACTTGCTTATCCGACGCATAGCGCATGAGCCAGTAGCCACGCACATAACCTTCAAAAAGGGGCCGCGAAAGGGCGAGCGCAGGGCCCGGCAACTGAGCCTCAAGCAAAACGAGAATGGCGTCCGCAACATCCTCAGATTGTTGAGTAATGGCAAGCGAAGCGCGCTCCCGAACTCCGCCGGGGAAGACTCGCCCGTTAGTTCTTCCGTGCAGCCATGTTCCGAATTCTTTTGCCTGCTTAATTCGCTCGTAAAGATCCATTATAATGTGCCCTAACACCGCACGCATCAGACACGAGCAATAGCGCGTCGAACGGTTGTACGCATATTAGGCATTTCTCCTACGACACCTACGAGACTTGCCTGTACGCGCCGAAAAATCTAAGTGACTCAGCTCTCGTTTGATCTCGCGCTCTCTTTCCCTGTATTGACCGAGGTCAAAAGCTGGAATCCCATCATTGGGATGTGCTTTCGCCCACATCAGCGCCAACCTCTTTCGATTAATTAAATCGACGCCAAGCTTACTCGCGAGTTCCTTGGCTTTTGGGGTGTAAAACGAGTTTGTCACTACGATTGCCTTTGTGGCTTTGTAGTAGAACGCGCCAGACGCAGCTTCCTGTACTGCCTGGACACCAACCGACCCCGCGTAACGTTTTGCCTGTATGGCCAGTTTCTCCTGCCCCTTCGAAGCAATAACATCGACCCCAAAGTCACCTGATGCCTGGGTTAGCTCGACGCTGTAGCCACTTTCTCGGTAAATCAAGCCTACAGCCTTCTCGAATTCCAACCCATCAAGTTCGTCAACCGAGGATAGATTTCTTAGCCGAAAGAAACGATCCCAGTTCTTTCTAGCTTCTGATTCATACGCTGCGGCAGCCGAAGCATCAATTTGCGCCTTTTCAGTGTCGAACCATTCCCATTTCTTACATTTTTTCCGCGCGTGAACAAAAATCTCTTCCAGCCGTTCGGGTTTAAAATCGGAGCTTGAAGTTATCAAGCTGATTACTCCTGCACCGATTGCGGCCCCAACTGGCCCACCAATAAGGGCACCAACCCCACCACCAAATGCCGCTGACCCGAAAGCCTTTTCAAGCTTCTCAAAGCCAGTGAGTTTGCCACGAAGTTCTACGCCCTCACGTTGGCACCGTACTCGAAGTTCTTCCATTGACAGATCTAGCTTGGTGAATCGATTGCTACCGCTATCCCGTTCGACCACCTTAGTGCCATCACGATCTACTCGAATCCTGGGAGGCTCCGAATAGTATCGTACATCTTGTTCCGCAGTGTATATCTCCGCACCGTTGGTGATGTAGCACCATTTGTCGCCGCGCACGCCAACGATATACATCGTGCTCTCCAGAAACACCTAACAATTCACCTTAGGCTTCTTCTCATCATGCCAACTTTCATGATATAGGGAAAAAATCAACCATCCACCATGTTCTCGACTGAATTCGCCAGCCTCCCCTATACCCCAAACACACCTCACGGAGCAAAGCCCCGTCTGGATCGCGCCACCACTCCGGGCAGGACGGCAAGCAGCCTCTCCACCTCCGCTTCGGTGCTGTAGCGGCTGAGACTGATCCGCAGGGTGCCGTGCAGGAAGGACTCCGGCACTCCCATGGCCCGCAGGACATGCGAGGGATCGAGGTCGCCGCTCTGACAGGCGGCATGGGCGGAAACCGCGATGCCCAGGGAGTCGAGATCCTGGAGCAGGCCGGCCGAGGAGGCATGCCGGAAGCTCACGTTCAGGGTGTTGACCAGCCGGGGCAGACCCGCGCCATTGACCAGCGCCTCCGGAATCGAAGCCAGGATCCCGGCCTCGAGGCGGTCGCGCAGTGCGGCGATCCGGCGCCGCTCCCCCTCTCCCAGGGAGGCGGCCAGCGCAGCGGCCATGCCGAAGCCGGCCAGGCCCGCGACATTTTCCGTGCCCGCCCGGCGGCCATTCTCCTGGCCGGCTCCCAGGAGCAGGGGGGTGAAAGGAGCCGCCCTCCGCACAGAGAGGGCGCCGACCCCCTTGGGGCCATGCAGCTTGTGGCTGGCCAGGGAAAGGTAATCCACGCCCCACTCTTCCACGGCCAGGGGCGCCTTGCCGGCCAGCTGGATGGCGTCGCAGTGAAAGAGGGCCCCCTTCTCCCGGCAGATTGCCGCGATCTCGGCAACGGGCCAGAGCACGCCGGTTTCGTTGTTGGCCGCCATCAGGGAAACCAGGGCGGTGTCGGCGCGGATGGCATTTTCCAGGGCGGCAAGGTCGAGGCCGCCGTCCGCAGCCACCGGCAGCAGCTCGACCTCGTAGCCCTGACCGGCGAGAAAGGCCAGGGGCGCCAGCACCGAGCCGTGCTCGACCCGGGAGGAAACGATGTGCCTTTTTTCGGGGTTGGCCCGCACCGCGCTCATGATGGCGGTGTTGTTCCCCTCGGTGCCGCCACCGGTGAAAACGATCCTGCCGGGATGGCAGCCAAGGAGGGCGGCCACCTGTTCCCTGGCCTTATCCACCCCCTGCCGGGCCGCCTCGCCGAAGCGGTGACCGCTGGAGGGGTTGCCGAAACGCTCGGAAAGGTAGGGGGCCATGGCCTCCCGCACCTCGGGGGCGAGGGGGGTGGTGGCGTTGTTGTCGAAATAGATGGTCTGCATGGGAGTCAGATCCGAAGCATTCTGTCGAGGGAGAGTTTCGCCTCAGCCGCCACTTCGGCCGGCACACTGATCCGGTTGACGATCCTGCCTGCCGCCAGGTTGTCGAGCACCCAGAGCAGGTAGCCCGGCTTGATGCGGTACATGGTGGAGCAGAGGCACTGAAAGGGGGAAAGGGAGTGGATCCCGCGGTCCGGATAGAGGCGCTGCAGCCGGTTCACCAGGTTCACCTCGGTGCCGACGGCCCATTTGCTGCCGGGCGGCGAATCGCTCACCGCCTTGATGATCGCCTCGGTGGAGCCGTAGAGGTCTGCCTGGCTCACCACCTCGTGCCGGCACTCGGGATGAACGATGATGCGCACCTCGGGATCCTTTTCCCGCCAATGGGCGACATGGCTGGCCTGAAACTGCATGTGCACGGTGCAGTAGCCGTTCCAGAGGATGACCCTGGCCTTTTGCAGCTGGGCCGGGGTGTTGCCGCCCAAAGGCCTGGCGCGGTCCCAGAGAACCACCTCGTCGTCGGGGATGCCCAGGGCGCTGGCCGAGTTGCGGCCCAGGTGCTCGTCCGGGAAGAAGAAGACCTTCTCCCCCTCCTGGAGCGCCCAGGTCAGCACCCGCTCCGCGTTGGAAGAGGTGCAGACCGAACCGCCCTTCCTGCCGACAAAGGCCTTGATCAGGGCGGAAGAGTTCACATAGGTCACCGGGATCACCCGGTCCCTGGTCACGCCAGCCAGATCCTCCCAGGCCCATTCCACCTCCTCGCGGCTGGCCATGTCCGCCATGGGGCAGCCAGCGCGGAGATCGGGAAGGATCACCACCTGCTCCGGCGCGGTGAGGATGTCGGCGGACTCCGCCATGAAATGAACGCCGCAGAAGACGATGTACTTCTTGTCCGTGGCCTGGGCGGCATTGCGGGCGAGCTTCAGCGAGTCGCCAGTGAGGTCGGCGAACCGAAAGATCGCCTCCTGCTGGTAGTGGTGCCCTAAAATCAAAAGATTGCCGCCCAGCTCTTTTTTGCGGGCGGCAATCTTTTCGGTCAGTATCTCTTCCTTTTCCTGCAGGTATTCCGAGCCGGGCTCAACCTGCTGCAACGCTGTCATCGTTACGGTCCTTCACGCTCCAAGAGTCAGAAAAAATCAAAAAACAGCAAGCAAAGGCGCAGAGGCGCCAGGAGAAGGACCTTCCTTGCCCACCTCTCTGCGCCGTTGCGCCTCCGCGTTTCTCTTTTATTTCACCAGTTTCACCCAGGCGGCGGTGGGCCCCTTGTCTCCCTCGCCTGCACCGAACCGCACCTCATCGCCCTCGGCAAGCTGGGCCATGGTCACATCCTTCAGGGCGTTCTCGTGGAAATAGACATCCTGCCCGCCCATGGTGGCGATGAAGCCATAGGACTCGAAGGGAAAGAGCTTTTTGATGGTGCCGGAGAGAGGGCCGGGCGCCACGCCTTCCGGCTCCTTGCCGTTCTGCCGCCGCTTGCGTTGCAGCTCTTTGAGCTGGAGGCCCAGGGTATCGAAGGCCTCGACCAGCAGCGGACGCACCGTCTCGCCCTTCCTCTTCACCACCACGGTGTCGTTGGGAACGGAAGCCACCAGGCGAACCTCGTGGCCGCCCTCCTTATGCTGGGAGGTCTCCTCGATGGAGACGCGCAGATGATGAACAAGCCCCGGATGATGACGATCAAGGCGCACCTTTTCCTCTTCGATCTTTTCCTGCCAAGCCTTGCGAATTTCCAGGTTGCGTCCTTCAACTTGAAGTTCCATAGACATCCTCCGTCAAAGTAATGAACTCGCTGCCCTCAAAAAGGCAGCACACTGGAGAGCTTTCAGCTTTATCGTACCATAGGTGCCGGGGGAAAAATCATGCTTTTCTTCAAAAAAAGAGCTCCTCCCCCCCCGCGCCACGGGAAACCGGCGCCATACGAAAACGGCCGCGAAACGGGCCAGGGGCGGACCTTTGGCAGAATACTCTCTCCCGGTCCGGCTGGCAAGGGAAAGGGGCCTCAGCCCCGGGCGAAGCGTTGCCGCACCGCGGCGATGCGCCGCAGCGATTCCCGCACCCTATGCTCGAACCGCCCCTCCTCCACCTCTGCCAGGAGGTTGGCATGGGCGGCCCTGACTTTGTCGTGCTCCTGGCAGATCAACAGCAGATCGGCGCCGGCTGCAAAGGCCCGCAGGGCGGCGTCCGCCACCGTGCCCTCGTTCTCGATGGCGCCCATCTCCAGATCGTCGGTGACCACCAGGCCGGAATAACCAAGCTTGCCGCGCAGCAGCCCGGTCAGGATCGGCGCGGAGAGGGTGGCCGGCTGCTCCGGATCGAGACGGGGATAGAGGGTGTGCGAGGTCATCACCGCCGCGACCCCCGCGGCGATGGCGGCCCGGAAGGGCCGCAGGTCGCAGGCCTCCATCTCCTCCGCGCCGCGATCCACCACCGGACGCACCTCATGGGGATCGAGGGCGGCGGCGCCGAGGCCGGGGAAATGCTTGGCGCAGGCCGCCACCCCCAGGGCCTGCATTTCGCCGATCACCAGGCTGCCGAGGCGGGCCACCCGACCCGGATCCTCTCCCAGCGAGCGCCGTTCCATGACCAGACCCTGGCCGCCCGGGCAGACATCCAGCACCGGCGCCAGGTTCATGTTGACCCCGATATCGAGCAGCTCCCGGGCGCAGGTCCGCGCATAACCGGCGAGCGCTCCCTCGGCGTCCCCGCAGTCCGCCAGGTTTCGCGCATCGGCGAATTCGGTGAAATGGGGCGCCTTGAGCCGGGCCACGCTGCCGCCCTCCTGATCGATGGAGACCAGCGGCGCCGGCAGCCCGGCCCTCCGGCAGGCGGCGGCGAGATCGCGACAGAGCCTGCGGACCTGGGCCGGGTCGGCCACATTTCTCTTGAAAAGAATAAAGTTATGGATGCCCTGACGCTCGATGAGCTCCAGGGTCGAGGCGTCAAGTTCGGTGGCGGGCAGGCCGACCATGAAGAGGCCGCCCAGTTCGGTATGCATCGCTATCTCTTCTCCATCCTGCCTGTTTTCTGATAGACCACGGGATCCTCAATCCCGGCCTCGGCAAAGCCGTTGAGCCGCAACCGGCAGCTGTCGCATTCCCCGCAGGCCCTCCCCTGCCCGTCGGGATCGTAGCAGCTGTGGGTGAGGCCGTAATCGACCCCCAGGCTCAAGCCCTTGAGGATGATCTCTTTCTTGCCCAGACGCAGGAGCGGGGCGTGGACGCGGAAGGGGGCACCCCCTTCCAGGCCGGCGCGGGTGCCCAGGTTCGCGACCCGCTCGAAGGCATGGAGGAACTCGGGCCGGCAGTCGGGATAGCCGCTGTAATCCATGACATTGACGCCGATGAAGATATCGGCCGCCCCCAGCACCTCGGCCCAGGCCACCGCATAGGAGAGGAAGATGGTGTTGCGGCCCGGCACATAGGTGATCGGCACCTCCTCGGCCATCCGGCCGGGATCGCGCCCCTTGGGCACCGCCAGCTCCGTGGTGAGGGCCGAGCCGCCAATGGCGTCGAGGTCAAGACGCAGGACCAGGTGCCGGGCGATGCCATGCCGGGCCACGTTGGCCCTGGCCCTTTCCAGCTCGATCTGCTGCCGCTGGCCGTAGGCAAAGCTCAGACAGCAGCACTCATAGCCTTCGTGCCGGGCAATGGCCAGCACGGTGGCCGAATCGAGGCCGCCGCTCAACAGCACCACTGCCTTTGGTTTTTCCTTTCCCATATGATTCACAATCCTCTGCACACTTCCAACCGGGCACCCGCGGCTCAAAGACGCACGGGCAGGGCGGTTAAAACACAAATCTCCTCCGGGTTGAGACTGGCCCGGTACGCAAGAACCTCCACCCCTGATTCCGCAGCCTTCCGCAGAGCCAGTGCATACTGGCTGTCGATGTGCGCCGCCGGCCTGAAGGAGGAGACATCCTCCCGCTGCACGCAGAAAAAAACCACGGCGCGATGCCCCTGCCGCCGCAGCTCCCCGAGCTCATCCAGATGCCTGCGCCCCCGCACGGTGACGGCATCCGGGAACATGGCGACCCCGGCCACGGCCAGGGAGCAGTTCTTCACCTCCAGATAGATCTTTTCTTCCCCGCGGACAAGGAGAAAATCAAGGCGGCTTTCCGGAGAGACCCGCACCTCGGGCACAATCGCCTCCACCCCGGCGAGCTCCGCCACCACCCCGCCAGCGATCGCCTCGGCCACCAGCCGGTTGCTGAGCGAGGTGTTGATTCCCACCCAGGTGGCGCCCACCCTGACCAGCTCCAGGGTATGGGCGTACTTGCGCCCGGGCTTGTCGGAGCGGGAGACCAGCACCTGGCTGCCGGGCTCGCTGCAGCCCAGCATGCTGCCGGAGTTGGGGCAGTGCACGGTGAGAAGAGTCCCGTCCGCCAGCTCGACATCGGCGAGAAAGCGCTTGTAGCGGCGCAGCAGCAGCCCGCCGAGGAGGGGCTGCGGGAATCTCATCTTCCGCAACCCCGAAGGCAGGCGCATCCCTCGGGCCGAACCCGGCACGAAACCGCGATTTTTCGACAATCTTGCGCTGGCATGGCTTTTTCCTCCGGAAATTCTCCGGCCGGATAGAGTATAATGATATGCCGGGCCGCCAAGGCGGTCATTCCCTATTAACCATAAATGACGAGAAGATGCCCGAAAATAGCTCCCGGAAAAAGGCGGTCGCCCTCCGCTACGACAAGGCGGAGAGCGCGGCGCCCAAGGTCGTCGCCAAAGGCGCCGGCGACATAGCCGACAAGATCCTGGCCCTGGCCAGGGAACACGGCATCCCCATCCACGAGGACGCCGATCTGGTGGAGATCCTCGCCCGGCTGAACCTCAACCAGGAGATTCCGCCCGCCACCTACATCGTGGTGGCCGAGATCCTCGCCTTCATCTACCGCAGCAACGAATCCTACACCCGCCCCTAGAGCCGCCCCCCTGCCCCTGGCTGGGAAAAATCTACCCCATCGGCCCCAGGCTGTCCATTTTTTGACAGCAGGACATCCGAGAAACGGCAGCCACGAAAGCACGGCCCCATAAGGTTTTCCCGCCAGAAAGCCCCCAGAGCCCGCCCCCCTTCGCCGCTCCCTTCCGCACGGCACGCATCTTGCTTAAAGACGAACCACAACCACGAGAGAGGCATGCCATGTTCATCCACAATCGGCTCGGAATGCTGGAAAGCGTCGAAACCATGCTGGCCCAGGAGCAGCGCCTGCACCAGGTGAGCAACAACCTGGCCAACGTCGACACCCCCGGCTACAAAAAGGAAACGGTCACCTTCGGAGAGATGCTCTACAACGTCAACCGAACCCGGCAGCGGGTCGGCAAGGCCCTGGCCATCGACACCGTGCACCAGCAGGGGGTGCTGCAGCAGACCGAAAACCCCCTCGACCTGGCCCTCACCGGCGACGGCTTCTTCAAGATCCAGACCCCGGCCGGCGTCCGCTACACCAGGGCCGGCAATTTCCAGCGCAACGCCCTGGGGATGCTGGTGACCAGCAACGGCTATCCGGTCCTCGGCGCGGGCGGCCCCATAGAGATCAATGGCGACAGGGTCGAGATCGGCCCGGATGGCCGCATCTCCGTGGACGGCCTCCTGGTGGACCAGCTGGACCTGGGCACGGCGGCCCCGGAGGATCTGGTCAAGGAAGGCGAAAACCTCTTTCGCCTCAAGGCGGGCGCCGCGGAAGTGGCGCCGGAGCGGCTGGTCCTCCAGCAGGGCTACCTGGAAAAATCCAATGTCAATACCGTCATGGAAATGACGGAGATGATCGATCTCTACCGGGCCTACGAAGGACAACAGAAAATGATCCGGGCCTCCGACGAGCTCGACGACCTGGCGGTCCGCAGGGTCGGGGTTCTCGCCGGCTAGAGGCCCATCGCCATCAACGCACAGCAAAGGGGAAAATCATGATCCGCTCACTCTACTCAGGCCGCACCGGCATGACCGGCCAGCAGCTGCAGCTGGACACCATCGCCAACAACCTGGCCAACGTCAACACCGCCGGCTTCAAAAAAAGCCGGGCCCAGTTCGAGGACATCTACTACCAGGAAATCCGGGCCATGGGCACCGAGACCGCGGACGGCGGCATGGTGCCCTCCGGCATCCAGGTGGGCCTGGGCGTCCGCCCCACCTCGGTGCAGAAAATCTTCACCCAGGGCAGCATCACCGAAACCGGCAACGAGCTGGACTGGGCCATCGAGGGCAGCGGCTTCTTCCAGGTCATCCGCGACGGCGAGGAATATTTCACCCGGGCCGGCGCCTTCACCCTGGACGCCGACGGCTACATCGTCACCCAGAACGGCGATCGCCTGCAGCCGGAATTCGCGGTGCCGGAAGGAACCACGATCATCGACATCAACGCCAACGGCATGCTCACCGCCAAGGATGCCCAGCAGCAGATCCTGGCCACCACCCAGGTCACCCTGCACAGCTTCGTCAATCCCGGCGGCCTGCGCAGCATCGGCTCCAACCTCTTCCTGGAAACCGAGGCCTCCGGCCCCCCCACCGAGGCCAATCCCGGCAGCGAGGGACTGGGCACCATCCAGCAGCGCTTCATGGAGGTTTCCAACGTGGATGTCACCGAGGAGCTGGTCAACATGATCATCACCCAGCGCGCCTACGAGGTGAACTCGAAATCCGTGCAGACCGCCGACAAGCTCCTCGAGGTGGCCAACACCCTGGTGCGCTGAGGAAAGGCCATGATCATCCCCAGCCAGCTCCCGGCCCTCCTCGCCCTGCTCGCCTGCCTGCTTTTCGCCCCCCCGGCGGCCGGCGAGAGCAGCGTGACCCTCGGGCCGGAGGAATTCAAGGCCATTTTCAACGATATCGTCCTGGAATCCTCGCCCTTCCCCAGGAAAGATATCGAGATCGCCAACTTCAGCAGCCGCCCCCTGAGCCTGGCCCTGCCGGCTGGCGGTCTGGACTACCGGGTCACGCAGCGCCCGGCGGACGGCAGCCCCGGCCGCAAGAGCGTCACCGTCACCTTTCTGACGGCAGGCCGGGAGGCGGGCCAGGTGCGGATGAGCGGCGACCTCCGCCTCTTCAGCGAGGTGGTCTGCACCACCAGGCGCCTGGCCAGAAACGAGCTCATCGGCCAGGACGACATCGCCGTGCTCCGGCAGGACATCTCCATGCTGGACAACGGCCTGATCCGCGACCCGGCCCAGGCCCTGGGGCAGAAGCTGAAAACCTCCCTGCCGGCCGGGGCCCTGCTTTCCGCCCAGCACCTGGACGCGCCCCCGCTGGTGCGGCGCGGCGAACTGGTGACCATCACGGCCAGCTCCGCAAACGTCCGGATCACCGCGCCGGGCGAGGCGAGAAACACCGGGGCCCTGGGCGAGGTGATCAAGGTGAAGAACCTGATGAGCCGCCGGGAGATCCACGCCAGGATCGCAGGACCCGGCGCGGTGGAAACGGAATTTTGATCCCCGGCAAGACGGGATAAACCAGAAAAGGAGACCCCCATGCGCGCACCTCGATCGCTTCCCTTCTTTCTCCTCGCGGCCCTGCTCGTCGGCATTGCCGGCTGCTCGGCCACCACCAGCGACGGCAGACAGGCCCAGCAGCTGCCGGAGCGTTACACCCTGCCCGAAATCGAGCGCCCGGTGGAGCCAAAAAGCGAAGGCGCCATCTTCGGGCCCGGCAACAGCCTCGATCTCTATGCCGACAACCGGGCCAGAAAAATAGGCGACATCGTCCTGGTCCGCATTGTCGAAACCTCCGCCGGCACCAAGGAGGCCAACACCAAGACCGAGCGCAGCTCCACGGTCTCCGGCGGCATCGCCAGCCTCTTCGGCTTCGAGACCTGGCTGGCGGACAAGAATCAGCGCTACACCCCCTCCCTCACCAGCCTCCAGGCCGGGCTCACCAACGATTTCGAGGGCAAGGGGAAAACCAACCGGAAAAGCAACGTCACCGCCACCATCTCGGCCCGGGTCATCGACGTCACCAGCGACGGCAATCTTTCCATCCGCGGCTACCAGGAGGTGAAGGTCAACAACGAAACCCAGCACATCATCCTCTCCGGGATCATCCGCCCCTCGGACGTCTCCCAGGACAACTCGGTGCTCTCCTCCCATGTGGCCGACGCCCGCATCGAGTACAGCGGCAAGGGAGCCCTGGCCGACAAGCAGCAGCCCGGCTGGCTGGCCCGCGGCCTGGACGCGATCTGGCCCTTCTGAGGCGGGAAGGTTGGTAGGCAAAATATTCCGGCCCGCCCCGGAAGCCTCCGGGGATAAGAGTAACAAAAGAAGTTAGATCAAGGCCTTAGCCAAAACAAGCTCGCTGGCATGCCCCTTGCATTATTCCCAGGCAAATGGCAGCCGCGAAAGAGCACAGCAAAAAGTGCCGAGGAACCCCATGCGAATCAACAACCAGACCATCAGCTCCCGACGCCAACCGGCCATCGCCCTCTGCGCCGGCCTTCTGCTTGCCGCCCTCCTCTGCGCGGCACCAGCCGCGCAGGCGGCCCGCCTCAAGGATCTTGCCTCGGTCAAGGGCGTGCGCAGCAACCAGCTGGTGGGCTACGGCATCGTCGTCGGCCTCAACGGCACCGGGGACGGCAACAACGCCGCCTTCACCACCCAGGGGCTGACCAACATCCTCAACAACCTCGGCATCAAGGTGGACGCGGAAAACATCAAGGTCAAAAACGTGGCCAGCGTCATGGTCACCGCCAAGCTGCCCGCCTTCGCCAAGGCGGGCCAGAGCCTCGACGTGACCCTCTCCTCCATGGGGGACGCCTCTTCTCTGGAGGGCGGCACCCTGCTGCCCACTCCGCTCAAGGGGCTGGACAACAGCATCTATGCCGTGGCCCAGGGGCCCCTCAGCCTGGGCGGCCTGGGCGCGGGCAGCGCGGCGCCGGGCCGGAAAAGCCATCTCACTGTGGGACGCATCCCCAACGGCGCCTCGGTGGAACGGGAAGTCGCAGTGACCTTTGCCGACAAGGAACAGCTCTTCATCAGCCTCGACGCACCGGACTTCACCACCGTCTCGCTGATGAAGACCGCCATCGACACCCTGCTGGGCGGCCCCTTTGCCACGGCCCGGGACGGCGCCACCGTGGAGGTGACGGTGCCGGAACAGTTCAAGGCCCAGGAAATCGCCCTGCTCGCCGCCATCGAGAACCTGGAGATCATTCCCGACCTGCCCGCCAGGGTGGTGCTCGACGAGCGCACCGGCACGGTGGTCATGGGCGAGAATGTCCGCATCAGCCAGCTGGCCGTCTCCCACGGCAATCTGAGCCTGCAGGTCATGCCGGCTGGCACCCCGCCCACCATGGCGGCCCCTGGCCAGAAGCTGGTCGCCATGCAGACCGGCGCGACCCTGGGCGAAGTGGTCCGGGCCCTGAACTCGGTGGGCGTCGCGCCCCGGGAACTGATCGCCATCTTCCAGTCCATCAAGGCCTCCGGCGCCCTGCAGGCGGAACTGGAAATCATCTGAGCCGAGGGGGAGAAGACAAGCCATGAATAGTATCAGCACCGCGAGTTCAACACTTAAGGAAATCCGCCCTTCTGCCGATACGAGCAAAGAGGGGAAACTGCGCGAGGCCTGCGCCGGCTTCGAGGCGCTCATGCTCAAGCAGCTCCTGACCAGCGCCCGGGAAAGCATCCCTGAAAGCGGCCTCCTTGACGGCGGCTACGGCGAGGAAATATTCCAGTCCCTGCACGACGAGCAGCTGGCCCGGCACATGGCCGCAAGCGGCGGCACGGGCTTCGGGGAACTGCTCTACAGCCAACTCGCGCCCTCCGCCAACCTCCGCGACAACCGGTGAAGATGATGCCCAAGACACTGCCCGCCGCATTTTACGAGACCCTGCAGGAGGAGATCTCCCTCTCCGAAGAGCTGCTGCGCCTCCTGGCCCAGGAAAAAACGGCCCTGATCGGGATGGAGATGGAACCCCTCGTCGCGCTGAGCGGCAAGAAAGCCATCCTGGTCGGCAGGCTGCAGACCATGGATGCGCGGCTGCAGGAGCTCGCCCGTTCTTTTACAGGCGCGCCGGCGGAAGAAACCGTCCGGCTGCGGGCCCTGGCCGCGCAGCTCGAGGGCGAGGAGGCGAAAAAGGTCGAAAGCCACCGGGCGCGGATCGCGGCCCTCCGCGAGGAGATCGTCGCCCGCACCGTCATCAACAAGGGGTTCAGCGCAGAGATCAACCGCTTTTTGAACGACGCCATCTCCACCATCACCAGCGCGGTGGCGGAGCGGCCCATGTACAGCCGGGGCAAGGGCTTTGCCAAGCCCTCCCTCAGCCAACCTTCCCTCATCAGTCGCGAGGTCTAGACCATGGCCGGTATCGCCCATGTCCTGAGCATAGCCAAGGAGTCCCTCCTCACCCACCAGCTTTCGGTGCAGGTGGCCTCCAACAATGTCGCCAACGTCGACACCCCGGGCTATACCCGCCAGAGCCTTGAGCTGAGCACCAATCTCGCCACGCCGATCAAGGCGGGCATGCTGGGCGGCGGCGTGTTGGGCACCGAGATACTCCGCAAGTACGACCAGTTCATGGTGGACCGCCTCATCAACCAGCAGTCGCTGCTCGGCAACCTGCAGGCGCAGCAGGAATCGATGCGCCTGGTGGAGACGGTGTTCAACGAGGCGCCGGGCCTGGCGGTCAACGATCTGATGAACCAGTTCTGGGCAAACTGGCAGGCTCTTTCCGACAACCCGGAATTGCCGGCGGCCAGACAGGCGGTGGTGCAGTCCGCCCAGCTGGTCGTGGACCAGCTCCATTCCATGAGCGCGGAGATGGCGCAGACCAAATTCGATATCGGCGTCAGCCTCGACACCGCCATCGAGGACGTCAACTCCATCGTCTCGCAGCTCGCCACCCTGAATGTGCAGATCGCCGGCCAGGAATCGGGCGGCCACCAGGCCAACGACCTGCGCGACCGGAGGGATCTCCTGCTCAAGGATCTTTCCGAGCTGGTCAGCATCTCCTCCTTCGAGGACAAGAACGGCGCCACCACGGTGCTGCTCGCCGACGGCCACACCCTGGTGGCGGGCAACGAAGCCTGGCGGGTGGACTGGGAAAACAACGAGCTGATCTGGGTCAACCGCGACTCCAACGGGATGGAGACCAGAAAATCCCTGGGCGACGGCATCGAGCTGGGCGGCAAGATCGGCGGCTGGCTCGAGGTACGGGGCAATCTCATCGAAGGCGACCCCAACAACTATCTGGGCCGCCTCGACGCCTTTGCCAACGCCCTGATCCGGGAAGTCAACCAGGTCCACACCCAGGGCGTCGGCCTCATCCTCTTCGGCGACACCCTCACCGGGGCGGAGCAGGCGAAAAACACCGCCCGCCTCACCACGCCGGTATCCGTCGCCACCGCCACCACCAGCATCCCGGCCGGAACCATCTTCATCAACGACCGCCCGGTGGGAGAGATCCTCGGCGGCACGGCGGTGAACGGCCTGGCCATGGCCAAGGCCGCCAACGCGGTGGACGCCATCAACAAGGCCGAGACCGGAGTGGAGGCGCGCCTCACCACCCTGGTGGCGGGTTCTTCGGTCGACAGCTCTACCATTGTTGCCGGCAGCACAATCAGTTTTGAGATCAACGGCGTCACCATCGACTACTCCGTAGCGGCCGGCGATGTCGGCGACGATTCCGCTTTTGCCGCCAATCTCGTAGCGGAAATCAACAACGACCTTGCCGCGTACAATGCCCTTGCCACCACCACCAACCCCATCACCATCGAGGCCGTGGTGGGCGACACCACCAATGGCGGGGCCGTAAATGCCATCGTTCTCAGAAACAGCAACGACGGCGACTCCGCCAACATCGTCATCGCCGGAGCCGACCCCGGCCTTGCAGGCCTGACCGACGGCACCTACCTGGCCGACGCCACCCACAACACCGGCGAGATCACCATCTTCTCCGGCAGCGCCTTCACCGTCGAGGCCGGCCCCAACGACTACACCCTGGCCCAGCTCGGCATGGGCGGCGGCAATAAAACCACCACCTTCCACACCGGCGGCACGGTGGACAACGACTCCACAAACCCAGCCACCAACATCACCTTCAACCTGAACGGCAAAGCGGTCACGGTGAACACGGCAGGAAACCTGTCGGCAACCCAACTCGTGGGCGCAGTGCAGGCAGGCATCAACGCGGCCTTTGCCCCGGCCACTGCCCCGGTCACCGTGAGCCTGGCCAACGGCAAGATCCGCTTTGAAAACTCCAGCACCGGCGACAACAGCCCCATCGTGGTGGACAGCTTCACCACGAATTTCGGCGACTCCACCATCTTCGGCTTTTCAAACTTCACCGCCCAGGCGGGGGGCGTGCCCGGAGATGCCTACGCCAACGACGGCAAATTCACCTTTTCCTACGAAAACGGGCAGGCCGGCGCCCTGCTCGCCGGGTACGACTACTTCGACGAGCTCGACACCGACAACGGCTCCTTCCAGCTCTGGATCTACAAAGACGACAACAGCCTGGCCCTGCCGCAGCCGGTGACCATCTCCCTGGAGCGCGCCTACAGCCTGCAGGACGCCGTGGAGATCATCAACAAAAGCATCGAGCTTGCCACCAACGACAGCGGCCTGGTCACCGCCTCCACCTCCCTGAACAGCCTGCGCCTCACCCCGGCCGCCGGCTACAAGTTCGCCTTTGCCAACGACACCACCAACCTGCTCCAGGTGGCCGGGCTCAACACCTTTTTCACCGGCAGCAGCGCGGCCGGCATCGGCGTCAACTCCGTGGTGGCCGACGACCTCAACTACCTGGCCGCGGCCAGGGTCGGGCTCCAGGGCCAGGTCTTCCGGGGCGACAACACCAACAGCCTCGAAATCACCAAGATCCAGAGCTACGAATACACCCGCTTCACCGGCGGCACCCAGAATACCCTGGACGGCTTCTACAACTCCCTGGTGGGCGAGGTGGCCAACCGCACCCGGACCGTGGACCGGTCCTTTGAATTCAACACCCTGGTCAACAACCAGCTCAACGAGATGCGCGATTCGGTCTCCGGCGTTTCCCTGGACGAGGAGATGGCCAACCTGGTCAAGTTCCAGCACGCATACTCGGCGGCGGCCCGGCTCATCACCATGTCGGACGAAATGCTGCAAACGCTGCTCAACTCGGTGTGACGGAGGAGTAAGGCCATGCGCGTCACCATGCAATCGATCCATCAGAACATCCTGGGCAACCTGGGCAAGATCACCTGGGACATGTACCGGATCAACAACCAGATCTCCTCGGGCCGGCAGATGTCCAAGATCTCGGAGGACCCGGTCAACCTGATCAGTGCCCTGGGCCTGCGCACCAATATTTCCCAGATCGCCCAGTACCAGGAGAATCTCCAATATGGCGACAGCATGATCGCGGCGGCGGAATCGGCCCTGAACGGCATGAAGGAGCTGGCTATCCGCGGCAAGGAGCTGGCCATCCAGATGGCCAACGGCATCATGACCCCGGAAAACCGGGCCAATGCCGCCGAAGAGGTCCGCCACCTCTGGGAAGAAGCGATCTTTCTCGCCAACTCCGACGTCAACGGCAAGTACGTCTTTGCCGGCTACCGGACCGCCGGCTACACCGAGGCGGAGCCCGCGCCCTTCATCGCCGACAAGATGGATGGCTATCTCATCAACGGCAGCAGCCTGCTCCCCGTGGCTGCGGCCTCACTCCCGCAGTACGCCCTGGCGGACGGCGACCTGACCATCAACGGCATCGCCATCGACGCCACCCTGGCCGATGGCCTCTCCTCGGCACACGACACCGCCTCGGCCGCGGCCAAGGTGGCTGCCATCACTGCCAAAAGCAGCGAGACCGGGGTAACGGCGGACTATAGCGCGGCCAGCGTCACGGCGACCGGAGCGGTGACAGCGGGCAATCTTGCCGCCGGCGACCTGGTCATAAACGGCCAGGACATTATCGTGAATGGCATCCTTGCCGGAGATACCGACAATACCCTGCTCAACGCCATCAACGCCCAGACCGCCGCCACCGGAGTGCTCGCCTCCAGGGACAGCAGCGGCGTGCTCACCCTCACCGCCGTCGACGGCCGCAATATCCAGATCACAACCACGGCCACGGGCGAAACGATCACCAACCTCAACGGCGTTGCCGGCGGGGCAGACACCGTCTCCTTCGGCACCGTACAGCTCAAGTCCGACCTGCCCATCATCCTGGAGAGCTCGGTCAACGCCGGCCCGCCGGCCACCGAGCCCGGCCTCGACGCCCTGGGCCTGGGCGGCGGCTCCGCAACCACGGGCGAGGCGGAAGACCTGGCCGGCGACGGCCTGCTCACCGTGCTCACCATCCAGCAGAACAAGGGCAGCGTCCGCTATGCCGGCGACCGCGACAACAACATCGCGGTCAAGGTCGGGGCCACCAGCAACCTGGAGATCACCAAGAACGGCGTGGACGCGGTGATGGACACCGGGGTCTTCTCCGCCCTCAAGGGGCTTGAAAACGCGCTGCGCGCCGACAAGTACACCACGGTGACCGGCATCGCCGAGGCGCTCGACACCTCGGCCACCCTGGACAGCGGCGCCACCGGCCTGGAACGGGACGACCTGGCCTTTGCCAACGGCACCCTCGCCTTCACGGTGACCGACCATTCCTATTACCCGCCGCAGGCCAAAACCATCAACCTGGAGGTGGATATCGCCAGCGACACCCCGGAGTCCATCGCCGAGCGGATCAGCCAGATCCCGGGCCTCAAGGCCTCCTGGTCCGACGACGGCCATCTCAGCGTGGCAAGCAGCGACCCGGAGCGCTTCACCTTCAACTACACCGACTCCAGCAACTTCATGGCCATGAACGGCATCACCCAGGAGGAGCTGCAATTCCAGGCCATCCAGAAATCCATCGGCGAGCTGGGCACCCTGCTCGACAACCTGAGCGACCAGGTTTCGGACTTCGGCGCCCGCGCCAACCGCATCGAGGTGCAGAGCAACCTCTATGTGAACCTCGACCTGGCGGCCAGGGAAAATCTTTCCGCCAAGGAAGATACCGACATGATCAAGGCCCTGATGGAAATCAAGGCCAAGCAGACGGCCTACGAGGCGGCCCTTGCGGCGGCCTCCCAGACCATGCAGCTCAGCCTGGTGAATTTTCTCAAATAGCACTTGAAGAGCGCGGAAGAGCGGCATACCCTGAAAAAAAGAAATGCGCGGCCAGGGAGGGCGAGGGCATGCTGATTCTGTCGAGAAAGAATGGAGAAGGGATTGCCATCGGAGACGAGATCCGGATCCGGATCCTGGAAATCAAGGGCGGCCAGGTGAGGATCGGCGTGGAGGCCCCCCAGGAGGTCACGGTGCACCGGGAGGAGATCTACCAGAAAATCGTGGAGGAAAACAAAAGGGCTGCCCTGGACGCCCAGGCCGATTTCTCCTCCCTCACCTCGGCCCTGGCCCGGAGCCAGCCGAAAATCGGCCCCCTGCCCGAGGAAAAACCCTAAAAAAGGCGAAGAACATGCACGCACACACAGCCCCGGAAAGGGAAAAGAACATGGCACCCAATCAGGACCTGGCACCGGACGGCCGCGAGCTGCTCACCGTTGCCAGCGCCCGCTTTGGCGAATTCAAGGCGGACCCGGGCAAGGTCATCACCATGACCTCGCCCTTCCTGGGCTTTCCGGAGTCCAGGCGCTTCATCCTCATCCCGCACGGCGAGGAGACCCCCTTCATGTGGCTGCACTCCCTGGACGATGCCCAGCTCGCCTTCGTGGTGATTCCGGCCCTGAGCCTCCTGCCGGACTACCAGCCCGAGCTGCCGGCCCAGGCCAGAGAGGAGCTGCAGGCGGCGGCCGGGGACGAGCTGAATATCCTGCTGCTGCTGAGCATCCCGCAGAACAATCCGCTGGCCATGACGGCAAACCTGCTCGGCCCCCTGGTGATCAACCCGGAGAAGCGCCTGGCAAAACAGGTGGTCCTGGATCCGAACAGATGGGAGCCGCGCTGGCCGGTATTCAGGGATGACGGGAAATGACGGAAAAAGAAGAGGGTGCCCGTCCAGAGGGACAGGCACCAGCGGGAAAAACGATGAAGAAGGGACTAATTGACCGAGTCGGAGAGCAGGCTGGCAAGCATCTTGTCCGCCAGCCGGTGCGGATCGACAACATACTCGCCGCTGGCAATGCGCTCCTTCAGGGCCTGCACCTTGTCGGCGCGAACGTCCGGGGTCTGTTCGAGGATGTCCTTGGCCTTCTGCACTTCGAGGGAACCGGAGGAAAGCTCCACCCGGTCGCCGGAAACGGCCTGCGCCGAGCCCGCCTTGGCGGCGACGCTCCCTTCAGATCGCTTGACCTGAACCTTGTCCGTTTTTATCTGCGGGAATACACTTGTCAGTTTCATGGCCAGCTCCTGGCGTCCATAGCAGGCGCATTGCCAGCCGCAACCGAGGCTGGCGCGCGGTTCGGGCCCCCCGCCCAATCCATGCACATGCAAGTTCTTACTTAGCATATCGGCTATTCAATGACAAACTTAAAAAATAAATTCAAGCCGCCCCTCCGGCCCGGAGCGAAGGAGGAGGCAGGCGCGCCAGGAACCTCCAGGCGGCGGATGTTGCGCATTGCCAAACAGGGAGGCTGCTGGTAGTATCGGGCCATGAAAAATCAAGAGCCTGTCTACCTGATCGACGGCAGCGCCTATATCTATCGGGCCTACCACGCCATCGCCCCGCTCACCAACAAAAACGGCCTGCCCACCCATGCCGTTTTCGGCTTCACCAACATCCTCCTCCGGGTCCTCCGCGAAAAGAATCCCCAATATATGGCAGTTGCCTATGACGTTCGGGGGCCCAACTTCCGCCACGAGCTCTATACGGACTACAAGGCGAACCGCCCGCCCATGCCGGAGGATCTCGCCTGCCAGATCCCCTATATCAAGGATATCGTCGCCGCCCACCGCATCGCCTGCCTGGAGCGGCAGGGCTACGAGGCCGATGACCTGCTGGCCTCGGCGGCCAGAAAGCTCGCCGGCCAGGGGCACCCGGTGATCCTGGTTTCGGGAGACAAGGATCTGCTCCAGCTGGTCGGCGCCGGGATCACCCTCTGGGATCCGATGCGCGACCTCCTGATGGATCCAGGGGCGGTGGAAAAAAAATACAATGTCGGCCCGGACCGCCTTCTCGACTTCTTCGCCCTGGTGGGCGACAGCTCCGACAACGTGCCGGGGGTGGCCGGCATCGGTCCCAAGACCGCCGAAAAGCTGATCAACGAATTCGACTCCCTGGAAGGGCTCTACGAAAATCTCGACCGCCTCCCCCAGGCCAGGCTGCGGGAAAAGCTGCTCGCCAATCGGGAAAACGCCTTTCTCTCCAGGCGGCTCATCGCCCTCCGGGAGGATCTCGACACCCCGGAGCTCGACGCCTTCCGGCTGCCCGAGCCAGACCACGAAAGGCTCCGCGAACTCTATGCCTTCCTCGACTTTTCGCGCCTCCTGAAAAGCGAGGCCAGCAGCGTCGCCATGGAGAGCGGCGGCTTCACCCTGGTCTCCTCGCTGGCGCAGCTCAAGGAGATCTGCGCCGAACTCGCCGGGGCGCCCTTTCTGGTCCTGGACACCGAAACCAGCGATCTGGACCCCCTGGTGGCGGAACTGGTCGGCATCTCGCTCTGCGCCGCGGCGGACAAAGCCTACTACCTCCCCCTTGCCCACCGCGACGCGGCAGGCAACCTGCTGGCCGACCAACTCCCCCGCAAGGAGACGCTGGCATGCCTTGCCCCGCTCCTCGCCGACCCCGGGCTGCCCAAGCTCGGCCACAACCTGAAATTCGATCTGGCGATCCTCGAAAACCAGGGGCTCGCCCTGCAGGGGCCGCTCTGGGACACCATGATCGCCTCCTACCTCATAGATCCCTCCCGCCGCTCCCAGAAGCTCGACGACCTCTGCGCGGAGCTCCTCGGCCGGCGGCTAACCAGCTTCAAGGAGGTGACCGGCGGCGACAAGCGGCCGGACAGCTTTGCTTACGTGCCGCTCGCCGCGGCCAGCGACTATTCCTGCGAGGATGTCCGCGGCGCCCTGCTGCTCTGGGAACGGTTCCGGCCCCAGCTTGAGGAGCTCGGCCTCTGGGAGCTTTTCGCCACCCTGGAGATGCCGCTCGTCCCGATCCTGGCCGGCATGGAGCGGACCGGAATCACCGTGGATCGCGACCTGCTCGCCCAGCTGGCCGAGGAGTTCGGCACGCAGCTGGCGGAGCTGGAAAAGAGCATCCAGGCCCTGGCCGGCGAGGAGTTCAACATCAACTCCCCCCGGCAGCTCGGGGAGATCCTCTTCGAGAAGCTGCATCTGCCCCAGGGCCGCAAGACCAAGACCGGCTACTCCACCGACGTCAAGGTACTGGAGAAGCTGGCCATGCAGCACGACCTGCCCGCCGCCATCATCAACCACCGCAACCTGAGCAAGCTCAAATCCACCTATGTGGACAAGCTTGCCGGCCTCATCCACCCCAAGACCGGCCGGGTACACACCTCCTTCAACCAGACGGTCACCGCCACGGGGAGGCTGAGCAGCAGCAATCCCAACCTGCAGAACATCCCGATCCGCACCCCGGAGGGCCAGAAGATCCGGGCCGCCTTCATCGCCGCCCCCGGCCACCGCTTCCTCTCCGCCGATTACTCGCAGATCGATCTCAGGGTCATGGCCCACTACTCGCAGGATCCGGCCCTGCTCGCCGCCTTCCGCAGCGGACAGGACGTCCACACGCAGACTGCGGCGGAAATCTTCCATGTCAACCCGGCCCTGATCACCCCCCAGATGCGGCGGGTGGCCAAGACCATCAATTTCGGGATCATCTACGGGATCAGCGCCTTCGGGCTATCCAACCAGCTCAACCTGAGCCGCAAGGAGGCCGCCACCTTCATCGAGCGCTACTTTGCCCATTACGCCGGGGTGAAGCGCTTCATGGAGGAGATAGTCGAAAAAGCGCGGCGGGACGGCTTTGTCACCACCCTCCTCAACCGGCGCCGCCCCCTGCCCGATATCACGAGCAGCAACAAGGCGAGCCGGGAGTTCGCCGAGCGCACCGCGATCAACACCCCCATCCAGGGCACGGCCGCCGACATCATCAAGCTGGCCACCATCGCCGCCACCAGGGCCCTGTCGGAAAAAGGGCTCACCGCGCCCCTGCTGCTGCAGATCCACGACGAACTGGTTTTCGAAGTGCCCGCCGGACAGGTCGACGCCAGCCGCGAGGTGGTCGCCCGCGCCATGGAAGGCGTCATGCAGCTCGACGTGCCTCTGGCGGTCAACACCACGGTCGGCGACAACCTGGCCAAGGTCTAAAAAAACGGCGGCGTTTCCCGGGCATGGAATATAGATTGACGGCCCCATGGAAAATATTTAGGATAACACATTGAATTTGTAACAAAACACGGATCCTCAAGCCAATACAGGTGCCGCATGCTCGATTTTCTCCGCCGCAAGGCCCAGTCCACCACGATCCAGATTGCCATCCTTGCCATCGTTCTTGTCTTTATCTTCTGGGGTGTCGGCACCAACCAGAACGGCGGCGCGGACTCCGTCGCCACGGTGAACAAGGAAGGCATCCCCTATCAGGAATACCAGCGCGCCTACGAACAGACCCTGGCCGGCTACCGTCAGCAGTTCGGAGGCAACCTGCCGCAGGGGCTGCTCGAAGCACTGAATCTCAAGGAGCAGGTCTTGAACCAGCTCATCCAGCAGCTGCTCATGAAACAGGGGGCCGCCGAGGCGGGACTGATCGCCAGCGACGAGGAGGTGCGCAAGACGATCGAGCAGATGGAATCATTCCGCGAGAACGGCATCTTCAACATGGACCGCTACAAGGGCCTGCTCTCCTCCTCGCGGATGACTCCGGCCGACTTTGAAAAAAGCGTGCGCGCCGATCTGCTGAACAACAAGATCCTTTCCCATCTCTCCCGCTTCGCCAGGGTTTCCGACAGCGAAATCCTGGAACGCTTCAGCCAGGAAAACGATCAGGTGCGGCTTGCCTATGTGGCCTTCTCGGCAGAGGATTTCCGCGACAAGGTGACCAGCGACGACTCCGCGCTGGCCGCTTTCTACGAAGCCGGCAAAACCGCCTACCTGAGCGAGCCGCAGGTAAAGCTCAGATACCTCACCATCCGCCACGAGCAGGCGGCGGCCGGTGCCCCGCCCTTCGGCGAGGCGGAGATCGAGCAGTACTACCTGACCAATCTGGACAGATTTTCCTATCCAGAACAGCGGCGGGTCCGCCACATCCTCGTCAAGACCAACGCCGAGGACAACCAGGAGCTGCGGGCGGTGAAGCGGCAAAAACTCGAAACCATCCTCGCCCTGGCCAGGAAAGGCCAGGACTTTGCCGAGCTGGCCCGGGAACATTCCGAGGACATAAGCAGCAGCCAGGGCGGTGACCTCGGCTTTGTCGCCAGGGGGCAGATGGTCGGCCCCTTTGCGGAGGCCGCCTTTGCCATGAGCGAGGGAGCCATCAGCGAAATCGTGGAGACGGATTTCGGCTTCCACATCATCAAGCTGGAGGCGATCAAGGAGGCGGCGGTGGTTCCCCCTGCCCAGGCCAGGGAGCAGATCGTCGCGGAACTGCAGAAGAGGCAGGGCCAGGAGATCGCCTTCCAGCTCGCCAACAAGACCTACGAAGGGATCATCGCCGCCGGCAGCCTGGACAAGTATGCCGAGGCGGGCCATGTTCCGGTCCTGACCACGGAGTTTTTCAGCCGCGCCAATCCGCCCAAGGAACTGGCCGGCGACGAGGCGCTCCTCAACACGGCCTTTTCCCTGAAAAAAGGCGAATTGAGCTCCCTGGTGGAGACCAGGGCCGGCTACGCCATTCTCTTCGTCGATGAGGTGCGGGAGCCGCAGGCGCCGCCTCTTGCCGAGGTCCGGACCAGGGTGGAAAAGGATTTCATTGCCTCCCGGGCCAGGACCCTGGCCAGGGAGGCCGCCGTCGCCCTGCTGGGCGCGGCCGCCAAGAGCAGCGGAGGGCTTGCGGCGGAGGCCGGCAAGGCCGGAGCCGCCCTCAAGGAGAGCGAGTTTTACGCAAAGGCCACCATGGCGGCCAGCGGCCTGCCCGGCGCCATCGCCGCCCAGGGACTGGCGCTGAGCGCCGCCACCCCCTTCCCCGAAACGGTGGCCGAAGCCGGCGATACCTTCTATGTTCTCCAGTTCAAGGAGGGCCGGAAGGCGGCAGAGGAGGAGTTTGCCAAGCAGAAGGCTGGGCTTGCCGAGCTGCTCAAGCAGGAAAAGCAGCTCCAGCTCATGGGGCAATGGCTCGCCTATCTGCGCTCCGACGCCCGGGTGACCACCAGCAGGAATTTCCTGCCCTAGATTTTTTTTCGGCCCGGGCTCCAGAGGGGGTCATCCCCGAAGCGCTCCATCCACCAGTCCTCTCCCTCCAGGGGCTGATCCTCGCCGGGCTCCAGCGGGATCCTGAATTTGGCGCCGTAATCCATCAGCAGCCGGTAGGCCTCGGTGAGCCGGCGCATGACCTCCCCGGCCGCCTTCGCCGCCTCGCCGTCCCCGGCAAGATCGGGATGATGCCTTTTGGCGGAACGCCGGTAGGCCGCCTTTATCTCGGCCAGGGTCGCGGCCTCGCCCAGACCGAGCAGGTTCCTGGCCGAGACGATCCTGCGCCATTCATCGTTGGTCATTGCCGCTCTGATCCGTCTTGTTTTTTTTCCAGCCCTTCTCCTCCCCCCGCATGAGCCGCAGGATATTCTCCCGGTGTTTCAGCCAGACCAGGGCACCCACCCCCAGGGCCAGCAGCGCCTTGCTTGCCGAACCATAGAGCAGCCAGACCAGGCCGGGCATCAGGAGGGCGGCGGTCAGCGAGCCCAGGGAGACGTAGCCCCAGTTGGAGACCACGCCGATAAAGAGCAGCAGGTCGAGGAGAGCGGCCACCGGGGCAAGATAGAGGAAGATGCCCAGGGCGGTGGCCACCCCCTTGCCGCCCTGGAAGGAAAGGTAGAGGGGATAGAGATGGCCGAGAAAGGCGGCCCCGCCGGCAAGCGTCACCCAGAGTTCGCGGCCGCCGCTCTCGGGGAGCAGCCGTGCCGCCGCCACCATGGGCAGCACCCCCTTGAGGGCGTCACAGAGCAGGGTGAGCGCCCCCAGCTTCTTTCCGGCCAGCCTGGTCACGTTGGTGGCGCCGATATTGCGGCTGCCGGCGGCGCGCACGTCGATGCCGGCCAGCCGGCCCAGCACCAGGCCGAAGGGGATGGAACCGACAAGATAGGCAGCAAGAAGAATGAGATATTCCATGGTCGACCTGTAGGCAATGCTTCTTCTTCCCGGAGACGGCAAAGCCTGCCCGCCCCGGCCGCAAGGGGCTATACTAGCATCCGGGATACGGTTTGCGCCAACTTTTTCCTCACCAACCTCCGCTTGTCTCTGCTACAGTGGAAGCATCATGCACGAGCCATTCATGCAGCAGGCCATCCGGCTTGCCGAGGAAAAACTCTCCCGGGCCGAGGGCGGGCCCTTCGCCGCCCTCGTGGTCAGGGAAAATCAGGTGATCGGCCAGGGCTGGAACCGGGTGGTCGCCGGCAACGACCCCACCGCCCATGCCGAAATCGTCGCCATCCGCGACGCCTGCCAGCAGCTCCAATCCTTCAGCCTCGCGGGCTGCCGCCTCTATGTCAACTGCGAGCCCTGCCCCATGTGCCTGGCCGCCGCCTACTGGGCCGGACTCGACGCCATCTATTACGGGGCGACCCGGGAAGACGCGGCGGCCATCGGCTTTGCCGACGCCCATATCTACGAGGAGCTTGGGCGCCCCCTGTCCGCACGGCGCCTCCCCCTCAGTCAGCTCATGCGCGCCGAGGCCCTCAAGGCCTTTGCGCGCTGGGACGCGCTGCCCGACAAGATCCGCTACTGACGCCGGACCTGCCCGCCATAATTGAAAAAAAGAGAAGGCGGACTAAAAAAATCCTTCTTCTTGATCTAAGTCAACGCCGCGTTGCATACTACCCTGGTAGAGTCTGCTCAACACAGAGGCAAAAACGGGTCGCCACAAACCTTTCCATCATCCCAAGGAGGAAACCATCATGTTTTGTTATCAATGTGAACAGACCGCGCAAGGAAAAGGCTGCACCACCATGGGCGTCTGCGGCAAGCAGCCCGAAGTCGCCGCCCTCCAGGATCTGCTGATCTACGCATGCCAGGGCCTGGCCCTGGTGGCCGAGGAAGGCCGCAAGGTCGGCGTACGCGACAACGCCGTCGATCTCTTCACCTGCGAGGCGGTCTTCTCCACCCTCACCAATGTCGATTTCGACCCGGCCCGCTTCGTGGCTCTGGTCAACGAGGCGGCCAGCCTGCGCGCAGGCCTGGCCACCAAGGTCAAGGCCGCCGGCGGCAAGAGCGATTTTGCCGACCCCTGCGCCACCTTCAGCCCGGCCGCCGACCTGGCCGGCCTGGTCAAACAGGGCGAGGCCGTGGCCCTCAATGCCGACAGCAGCGAAAACGAGGACATCCGTTCGCTGAAGCACATCCTGCTCTTCGGTCTCAAGGGCGTGGCCGCCTATGCCGACCATGCCAGGATCCTCGGCCAGGAAGACGACAAGGTCTACGCCTTCCTCCACGAAGGCCTGGCCGCCATCCGCAGGAAGGATCTCGACCTCAACGCCTGGGTGGGGCTGGTCCTGAAATGCGGGGAAATCAATCTGCGCACCATGGAGCTGCTCGATGCCGGCAACACCGGCGCCTACGGCCATCCGGTCCCGACCCCGGTCCCCCTGGGAGCCAGGGCCGGCAAGGCGATCCTGGTTTCCGGTCACGACCTGAAGGATCTTGAGCTGCTCCTGAAGCAGACCGAGGGCAAGGGGATCAACATCTACACCCACGGCGAGATGCTGCCCACCCACGGCTATCCGGAGCTGAAGAAATATCCCCATTTCCATGGCCATTATGGCACGGCCTGGCAGAATCAGGGCAAGGAGTTCGCCGAGTTCCCCGGCCCCATCCTGATGACCACCAACTGCATCCAGAAGCCGCGGGAAAGCTACCATGACAACATCTACACCACCGGCCTGGTTGGCTGGCCCGGGGTCACGCACATCGCGGACAAGGATTTCAGCCCGGTCATCGCCAAGGCCCTGGCCATGCCCGGCTTTGCCGCAGACACCGACAAGGGCTCCGTTCTGGTCGGCTTTGCCCGCAACGCGGTGCTGGGCGTGGCGGACAAGGTGATCGAGGCGGTGAAGAACAAGGCGATCCGCCATTTCTTTCTGGTGGCCGGCTGCGACGGCGCCAAGCCCGGCCGCAACTACTACACCGAATTTGTCGAGAAGGTGCCCAAAGATTGCGTGGTCCTCACCCTGGCCTGCGGCAAGTTCCGCTTCAACAAGAACGAGTTCGGCGATATCGGCGGCATACCGCGCCTGCTCGACATGGGCCAGTGCAACGACGCCTATTCCGCGATCCAGGTAGCCGTGGCTCTCGCGAAGGTCTTCAACTGCGGCGTGAACGACCTGCCCCTCTCGCTGGTGCTTTCCTGGTACGAGCAGAAAGCCGTCTGCATCCTGCTGACGCTCCTCTCGCTCGGCATCCAGAACATCCGCATCGGGCCGTCGCTCCCCGCGTTCGTCTCCCCGACGGTGCTCAAGGTCCTGGTCGAACAGTTCGGCCTCACCCCCATCACCACGCCCGAGGCCGACCTGAAGGCCATCGCCGGCTGATCGCGCAACAACCGGACCAAGGCCGCACCCCGCTTCGGCGGGGCGCGGCCTTCTCTTTCAAACCGAAAAGCACCGAAAAATGCGATATTCCCCGCTGCGGAAATCCGTTTTCCATTGCGTGGAAAAACATGGAAAGCCTATGGTGGTGGCATGAAGCAGATCGCGATCATTTTGGGGATGCTGGTCCTGGCGGCCGGCGCACACGCCTTTTACGAGGACCTGACCTTGGCGGATGGCACCGTTCAAACCAACGTGTTCATCACGCGGGTGGAACCCGATGGCCTTTCCTACATGCACGGCCAAGGGGTCACCAAGCTATCCTTCCAAGAGTTGTCGGAAGCCATCCAGCGGAAATACAACTACGACCCCGAAATCGCCGGCGTTTACACGTTCTACACGCAGCAGCTCCAAGCGGAATGGATCCAGCGGCAGGAGGATGCGGCGCGCCTGGAGGCCGAGGAGCGCCAAACCCGGCTGGATGAAATCAGCGAGACGGAAGCGGCCTTGAGGTCGAAAATCGGCGCCCGGCCCACGAACCTGAAGTTGCTGCAGATCCAGGAGGATGGAAGCTGGCTCTGCCGGACGTTCCGCCTGGTGAAGGGTGGCTTTACTCCCGGCAAGGCCAAATACATCCAGCAATTCGACGAGTCCCAAATCCTCGTGGAAGGCTTGCCGGCGACGATGGCGGACAACGACGAATGGCGCGGGCGGATCTACGAAGTGGGGATCCAGCAGCTCAAATCCGGCAACGGCCCCATCCGGACCCTCCGGAAATACAAGGTCATCCCCTAGGAAAATCCCGCCTCACGCATAGCGGCGGACCGCGTCAAGAGGCCGGCGGACTTTGGGACGGACCGTCGTGTCGGCCGCATAGCCGAGGCAAAGCAGCAGGTCCACCTTCTTGCCGCGCGGGAGGTCCAGGCGGCGCTTGACGGCGGCTTCGTTGAACCAGCCCAGCCAGCAGCTCGCGATTCCATCTTCCGCCGCCTGCAGGACCAGATGCTCGCACGCGATGCCGAGATCCACGAGGCTGTATTGCACGCCGCGGAACTGCGCGCCGAGGCGCGCGGCCAGCTTCATTTTCTCCGTCACGACCGCGACGACCGCCGACGAATCCACCACGAATTTGTTCATGCCGTAGGGCGGGCGGGCGCAGGCTTCCTCCGCCAGCGCGCGGACCTGCGCCGGATCGTCCACCACCACGAACGACCAAGGCTGCGAATTGCAGGCCGACGGGGCCAGCCGCGCCGCTTCGAGGCAGCGATCCAGCGTTTCGCGGGGAATCCGCCGCCCCGGCTCGTATTTCCTCGTGCTCTGCCGCCGATTCACCAGTTCCAGGAAATTCACGTTTTCCTCCACGACATGCGCAAGGCTCCGACCACCAGCCACAAGCCGGCGGCGAGCATCCAACTGCCATAAAAGACCGGCAGATGCCGCCACCAGCTCCACCCCACAAAGCTCCAGTCCGAAAAGGGCCAAAGGACCGGCGTCAGGAACACGCCTTCGCCGTGGGTGGGGATGTCCATCAGCACGTGGATCGGCCAGGCCAGCGCCGGCAGCCAAAGGGCGCGCTTCCATCCCACCAGCAGGCCGTAGCAGACGGCGAGGCCGGCGAGGCTGTGGGTGAGGTTGTAGAGCACGAAGATGAAATCCGGGATCGCATGCCAGCGCACGCCGTTTCCAGCGAACAGATCCATCGAAAAATGGATGCCGAGCGAAGCCAGATCCGGCCAGGCGCCGAAGGCCAACGCCGCCCACAGGGTCCAATCGGAAAACAGCCGACGCCCGTTTTCATCCACGGGCCCCCGGCGCCCCCCCGCCAGCCCCGTGCGGCTGCAGAGCGCCGCGCCAATCACGCCATGGACCAGCGTATCCATGCGGACGGATCCCTCATCCCGCGGCGCCGCTGATCTTCAGGAATCCATCCACTTCCTCGATGCGGCCGAACGAGAGCATTTTCTTCGCCTGGACCCGGGCCACCTCCAGGTCGATCTGCTCGATCCGGCGCTGCACGGCGGGAATCTCCATCGAATCCATGCTGAAGTTGCGCAGGCCGATGCCCAGCAGGAACGGCAACATCCGGAGATCCGCGCCCATGTTGCCGCACAATGAAATGGGTTTTCCGGCCTCCTGGGCCGCCGCCACGATTTGATTCAGCGTCCGGAGCACGGCGGGATGGTGCGGCGCGAACCAGTTGGCCATTTCGTCGTTCGTGCGGTCCACGGCCAACAGGTACTGGATCAAGTCGTTGCTGCCGATGCTCAGGAAATCCGCCGTCTCCGCCAGCTCCTTCACCATCAGGGCGGCCGACGGCAGCTCGATCATCATGCCGAGCTCGGGCATCCGGTTGGCCACCCCTTCCCGCTCCAGCTCCTGCTGGCATCCGCGCACCAGAACCCGCGCCGCCAGGAATTCGTCGAGCGATGCCACCATCGGAAACATGATCTTGGCCTGCGGATGGCCGTGGGCCGCCCGCAGCATCGCCCGGATCTGCTGCTTGAAGATCTCCGGATTCCGCAAGGAAAAGCGCAGCGCGCGCAGCCCCAGGAACGGATTGTTCCCTTGCCCCACCCGGAAGTACGACAGCACCTTGTCGCCGCCGATGTCCAGCGTGCGGAACACGACCGGCAGCCCCTGCATCCGCTCCAGGACGCGCGTATAGACCTGGTATTGCTCCTCCTCCGTCGGGAAGGTGCTGCGCACGATGAAGGGGAACTCCGTCCGGTACAGCCCGATGCCATTCGCCTTCACGCGGAGGGCCACATCCAGTTCGCTCACCAGATTCAGGTTCGCCTGGAGGCCGATCGCGGTTCCATCCTTCGTGCGGGTCTCGGACTTGACCTGCGCGGCCAAGCGTTCCGATTCCGCCAAGGAGCGGATCAGATCCTTCATGGTCTGGATCGCTTCGGGCCCGGGCCGGACGACGAGCTGCCCTTCTCTGGAATCCACCAATACCGGGGTTTGTTCGGGCAGGTTCAGGACGCGCCGGTCCGAGACGTTGACCAGCGGAATCTGGAGGGCCTTCGCGAGGATGGCCACGTGCGAATGCTGCCCGCCGTCCAACATCACCAAGCCGGCCGCCCCCTCCGCCGACAACTTCAGGATGTCCGACGGGAGCAGCTCCTCCGCGATGACGATCTGGCCGGTATAGTCCGGGCTCGGGCTCGGCAAGGCGGAGGGAAACAAATTGTGGAGCAACCGGTGCCCCAGATCCTTCACATCGAGGACCTTCTCGCGCATGGCCGGATTCGTGCTGTTCGAAAACAGCTCCACATAGCGGCGGATCTCGCACAGAATCGCCTCCCAGGGATTTTTTCCGTCGCGGATCTGCTGGCGGATTTCCCCGGAAAACGCCTCGTCCTTGAGCATCAACACATGGGCGCCGAAAATCATCGAGGCGGCGTCCTGGATTTTATCCTCCACCTGGCGCTGCAGCTCCAGCAACTGGTGTTCCGTCTTCGCCAGGGCGCGGTCAAAATCCGCTTCCGTCAAGCCCACGGGGCAGGCATCCCCCTCTTTTCCGCCGGACAAATAATCGCCGATGCGCGTGGAAAGGCCCATGCCCATTCCATCGGAGTTCCCCTGGCCGCGCACGAAATGGGTGCCCGGACCGAATTCTTCCGGCGAGGAGGGAGCGGCCAAGGCTTTGGGCGTATCGGTTTCGCGGAGCTTCAGCAGCAGAAAGGCGTTCTCGATCACGCCGGCGAGCTGGGAGGCGATGACTTGGAGGGCCTGGATGTCGTTCGGGGTGAAATAGTTCCATTGCGGATCCTCCACCGCAATCACGCCCACCGGATTCATTTTCCGCAGGATGGGGACCGCCAGGAAGGAGACGACCATCTCCTCCCGGCTCCCCGGGACATGCTTGTAGTGGGGATTGTCCGTCGCCCGCGCCTCGCAAATCGGCCGCATCTCCTTCAGGGTCATGCCGGTGATGCCCTCGCCCACCTTCAGGCGGAGCCGGCCGACCAGGTCCGGGTTCAGTCCCTGATTGGCCCGGAGGATCAACTCCTGGGTCTCGGGTTCATAGAGGAAAATCGAGCAGACCGCCGCCCGCATATGCCAAGCCACGGTGGAAACCGCCTTCGCCAGAAACGCATCGAGGCCGGCCTCGAAATCAAAGAGGCCGACGAGCTCGCCGATGTCGCACATCAGCGCCACGTTGTCCTTCTGGAAGTTGCTCATTCGGGGTTCATTCCACATTCCGTCGGCCGCCCGGCGCGGCAAGACTTGACTTCATTCCGGAAAAAAGTACTTTCTCCCGCGTTTCTGTTCCGCTTGCCCGATGGTGTAACGGTAGCACAGCAGCCTCTGGAGCTGTTTGTCTAGGTTCAAATCCTAGTCGGGCAACCAAATCCAAAAGCCGCCCCGACCGGAGGCGGCTTTTTTCAGGCTTCAACGTCATCGGGCGCTTTCTGGCCTGAACCCGGGGCTCAGGTGAGACGGATCGGCATCAGGACATAGACAAAGCTGATCGTGGAGCGAATCACGCCCGGGCTCGTGTCGTCCACCAGATCGAGGAAGACCTCGTCGGTGGTCAGCGCCTTCAGGGGATCCATCAGGAAGGCCGGATTGAACGAGATGCCGATGTCCGGCCCGTTGTACTTCACATCCATCGTCTCGCGCGCCTCGCCGATTTCGGGGGCCGTCGCCAGGATCTCCAGGCGGTTCTTGGTGAAGGTCAGCTTCACGCCCGACACCGCGTCGATCACCAGCTGGGAGGTGCGCCGGGCCGCCGTCAGGAGCGTCTCGCGCTCCATCGAGACCCGGTCGCCGGTCGCCTGGGGGATCACCTGGCGGAAATTGGGATAGGTCCCCTCCACCAGCTTGGAAACAATCAAAATGCGGTCGAATTCGAACGCAACCTGCTTGGGGGTCGCCAAAACCTTCAGGGTGCCCGAATCGCCGAGGGTCCGGAGAAGCTCCTCGACCGTCTTGAGGGGCACGATCAGGTCCATGCCGGCATCGGCCGGGAATTCGACTTCGTGCTCCACCAGCGCGAGGCGGCGGCTGTCCGTCGCCACCACGCTCAGCTTGCCCGCCTTGAAGCTCAGGAGGACGCCGTTGAGGAGGGGGCGGTTGGCATCCACCGACGCGGCATAGGACGTTAGTTTCAGCATGTTGCGGAAGGCCGCCTGGTCGATGGAGAAGGTCTTGGGGTCTTCCATCTCGGGGAGGCTCGGATAATCGGCCTCGGAAATGCCGTGGATCCGGAAATAGGAACTGGCGGCCTGGATGGAGGCGATGTTCTGGTCGTTGACCTCCATCTCCGCCTCGTCCACGCTCAGTTCGCGGAACACGCCGAAAATCCGCTTGGCCGGGAGGGTGGTCGTGCCCGCTTCGATCACCTCGGCTTCCATCGTGGCCCGGACGGTCAGGGACATGTCGGTCGCGGTCAGTTCGAGCTTCCCTTTTTCCGCCTTGAACAGGACGTTTCCCAGAACGGGGAGGGCGTTCCGCGGATTGATGACGGACTGGACCTTCTGGAGGCAATCGATGATGGCCTCTTTGTTGACTTTGATTTTCATGGCGCCTCCGAACGGACTGTTAGATTCTTCATATAAGATATATACCAAGTCTTATCAGTATGTCCTGTGGACAGTGTGCACATCAAGCTTTGATTCCCACAGGCGGGGCTTTCCAGCGGTTTCCACCTGTCGAAAACCAGCCCCCCTCCCTTGTGCCCAACCGGAACAACTTTCGCTTGTCCACATTTTTCCGGGGTTCTCCACAGGAAATCCATCGGTTGCCACCGGGTTGTCCACAATCCACCGGAGCCTGGCATCCCCCCGCTTTTCGGGTGAAATGGGCGTGCCGGGTTCCATTTCAGCCGGGGGCGGTCACGCCTCCGAGGCGCTGCTGGAGGGAGAGGATGGTCTGGCGCAGCGCGGCATCGGTCTTCATTTTGGTGCCCACCGAGCGGTGGGCGTGCAGCACCGTCGCATGGTTCCGGCCGAACGCGTTTCCGATGGCCGGCAGCGATTGGTCCGTCATTTCCCGGCTGATATACATGGCCACCTGGCGGGGAAACGCGATGTTGTTGGGCCGCTGCTTGCTCGTCATGTCCCCGAGCCGGATGTCGTAGTATTCCGCGACCACCCGCTGGATGCCTTCGATGGTCAGCGCGGTTTGGTTCTCCTGTTCGATCGTATCCCGCAGGAGGTATTCCAGCGCCTCCGTCGTCAGGGGCTTGCGGGTCAGGGAGGCGTAGGACGCGGTCCGCAGCAGGGAGCCCTCCAGCTTGCGGATGTTCGAGCGCACGTGTTCGGCGATGAAGAAGAGCGACTCGTCGGCCAGGTGGATCCCCAGCTGCTCGCGCTTCCGCCGCAGGATGGCCACCCGCGTCTCGAGGTCGGCCATCTCCATCTCCGTCATCAGGCCCCATTCGAAGCGCGAGACCAGGCGCTTCTGCAGGTTGGCGATTTCGCTCACCGGCCGGTCGCTCGTCATCACGATCTGCTTCTGGTTTTCGTAGAGCGAATTGAAGGTATGGAAGAATTCCTCCTGCGTGCTTTCCTTGCCCGCCAGGAAATGGATGTCGTCGATCAGCAGCAGGTCGATGTGGCGGTACTTCCTCCGGAAGGCCGAAATCTCATGCTGCTGCAGCGCCTGGATGAATTCATTGGTGAACGCCTCGCACGAGGTATAGCACACCGTGCCTTTCCCGCGCTTCAGCACCGCCTGGCCCATCGCCTGGATCAGATGCGTCTTGCCCAGCCCCGTCCCGCCGTGGATGAACAGCGGATTGTAGGCGCGTCCCGGCGATTCCACCACCGCCAGCGCCGCCGCGTGCGCGAAGGTGTTCGACGGCCCCACCACGAAATTGTCGAACGTGTGCCGCGGATTGAGCGCCCCGCCCACGTTGCAGG
>DDXK01000095.1 GCA_002347185.1 Desulfobulbaceae bacterium UBA2262
ACCAAGATGGATGGCGATGCCAGGGGCGGCGCCGCCCTTTCCATCAAAAAGGTGACCGCCCGCCCCATCAAGTTCGTGGGCATGGGCGAGGGGCTCGATGCCCTGGAGCCCTTCCATCCGGACCGTATCGCCTCCCGGATCCTGGGCATGGGCGACGTGCTCACCCTGATCGAAAAGGCGGAGGCGGCCGTCGATAAGGAGAAGGCCGAGAAGCTCGCCAAAAAGCTGAAGAAGGAAGGTTTTACCCTGGAGGACTTCCGCGATCAGATCCAGCAGATCAAGAAGATGGGCAGCCTCGAGCAGATCATGGGCATGATCCCGGGTTTGAACCGGATCAAGCAGATCAAGGATATGCCCAAGCCCGACGAGAAGGAGCTGGTCAAGGTGGAGGCGATCATCAACTCCATGACCAGCAAGGAGCGGCGCAATCACGCCATCATCAACGCCAACCGGCGGGTGCGGATCGCCAACGGCAGCGGCACCTCGGTCCAGGATGTGAACAAGGTTCTGAAGAGCTACACCGAAATGCTCAAGATGATGAAGAAAATGAGCGGCAAGCCCGGCGGCCTCGGGGCCATGGTCGGCGGCCAGAAGAAGCGGAAGCGGCCCAAGGGGCTTTTCCGTTAGTTTGAGAAGAGAGACAGAGCTTCAGCAAGCTTTCGCCTTGGGAGGCAGGAGCGTTTGCTGAGAAACGTATCAGGAGGAAATGAAAACATGGCTGTACGGATTCGTTTGACCAGAATGGGCCGGAAGAAAAAACCTTTTTACCGTATCGTGGTAGCCAATTCCGAGGCCTGCCGCGACGGGCAGTTTCTGGAAGTGGTCGGCACCTACGATCCCTGCAAGCAGCCCGCCGAGGTGAATCTGAAGCAGGAGCGCGTCAACGAGTGGCTCGCCAAGGGCGCGACCCCCACCGAGACGGTGAAGAGCCTGCTCGCCAAGGGCGTAGCTGCCGCGGAATAAGGGCCAATGAAAGAGCTGGTAAGGTTTATCGCTTCTTCCCTGGTGGACGACGCCGCCTCGGTGCAGGTTGCCGAGGAGGAGCGCGAGGAAACCATTGTTCTTGAGCTGCGTGTGGCCAAGGAGGATCTCGGGAAGGTCATTGGCAAGCAGGGCAGGACGGCCAGGGCCATCAGGTCCCTGCTCGCCGCCGCTGCCGGCAGGGAAAACAGGAAGGCCCGCCTCGAGATCATGGAGTAGGGTTTCTTGGAAATCCGCGACATCGGTTCAGCCCGGGACGGCGAGATCGCCGTCGGCAAGGTGGTGAAGGCGCATGGCATCAGGGGAGAGCTCAAGGTTTTTCCCTATTCCGGCCGGCCTGCTGATTTTTCCGCCTATCAACGTCTGCGCTTCCAGGATCCTCTGCGCGGCACAAGCCGTGTCTGCGAGCTTGCCCAGAGCCGCACCCTGGCGAATCTTGCCATTCTTCGCCTTGCCGGGCTGGATGAGCGGGAGGGGGCCGAGGCCCTGCGGGGCTGGGAAGTGCTGGTCCCCCGGGAGAGCCTGCCCCAATTGCCGCCTGGCGGCTACTACTGGCACGAGCTGGATGGCCGAGCGGTGCGGACCCGGGAGGGCATGGAGCTTGGCCGGATCAGCGGCCGCATCTCCGCCGGGGCGCAGGATATTCTGGTGGTCACCGGCGCGGGCGGCGAATATCTGATTCCGGCGGTTGCCGAAATCGTTGCCGGCCTTGCCGACGATGGCGTGGCCCTGTTGGTCACGCCGCCGCCAGGCTTGTTGGAGTTGAACAAATAGGCCGCGCTGCCCTGTTTCCGGGCAAGGCGGCCAAGGCTTTTTGCGAGCCAGCCAGCGGAAACCGGCCAGCATGCGATTCGATGTTCTTACGATTTTTCCCGAGCTGCTGGATTCTCCGCTCAAGGAGGGGATAATCCGGCGGGCGCTGCAGGCCGGGCAGGTCCGGATCGAGGCGCACGATGTCCGGGATTATGCCCTGGACAGGCACGCCATGACCGATGACCGCCCCTTTGGCGGCGGGGAAGGCATGGTGATGAAGCCCGAGCCCTTGGCCGCCGCGGTGAGGGCCGTGCAGGCGAAGGCTCCGGAGAAAGGCAGGGTCGTTCTCCTGAGTCCGCAGGGGCGGCCATACACCCAGGCCAAGGCCGAAGAGCTGGCGGGCTGCCCCAGGCTGCTTCTCGTCTGCGGCCGTTACGAAGGGGTGGACGAACGCTTTGCCGCCCATTATGTCGAGGAGGAGATCTCCATCGGCGATTATATCCTCACCGGCGGTGAGCTTGCGGCCCTGGTGCTGATCGACTCCATCGTCAGGCTGCTGCCCGGGGTTCTGGGCTGCGCCGATTCCGCGGAGTACGACACCTTCAGCCGCGGCGGCTTGAAGTTTCCGCAGTATACCCGGCCCAGGGTCTTCGAGGGCGAGGAGGCGCCGGAGGTGCTTCTTTCCGGGGACCATGCCGCCATCGCCAAGTGGCGGCTCATTGCCGCCGTGGAGCGGACCCTGGCCAAGAGGCCGGATTTGGTGGCGGGCATGCGTTTCGGCGCGGCGGAAATAAAGATTCTGGAAGGGCAGGGTCTCATTGCCAGGCTGAGGGAGGCTGGCTGGGATGGCGGCCGGAAGTGAAGTGACGGAAGAAAAGGTTTACGGCGTCGAGCAGGGGCAATTTCGTCTCGATCTGGCCCTGGTGCATTACCCGGTCACCAACAAGCACGGTGAAACCATCGGCTCGGCGGTGACCAACCTGGACCTCCACGACATCGCCAGGGCAGGGCGCACCTTCGGGATCGACACCTTCTATGTCGTCACGCCCTTTGCCGATCAGCAGGAGCTGGTCCGGGATATCGTCGACCACTGGCAGACCGGGCACGGGGCCACCTACAACCGGAAGCGCAAGGATGCCTTGTCTCTGGTCCGGCTCTGTGCCGACCTTGAGGAGCTTTACGCGCTGGTGGGGGAAAAGTGGGGGCAACGGCCGAAGGTGCTGGCCACCAGCGCCAGGCATCAGGAAAAGAGCCAGGGCTTTGCCGAGGTGCGGGGGGAAATTTTTGCCGGTCAGCCCGCCCTGATTCTTTTCGGTACGGGCTGGGGCATGGCGCCGGAGGTTTTTGCCGGGGTGGACGCGCTGCTGCCGCCCATCGCCGGCTTTGGCGAATATAATCATCTGTCCGTGCGCTCGGCCGTGGCCATCGTCCTGGACAGATTGTTGGGTAGGCATTGAAAAAAAAATGTGGGCGTGTATAATGCGGCCCGTGGAATCCGTTAACAAGAGGTTCTGAAAAAGGAAAAGCTATGAACGTACTTGAGCAGATCGAAAAAGAGAATATCCGGCACGACATGCCCGACTTCCGGGCCGGCGATACCGTCAAGGTCCATATCCGCATCATCGAGGGCAACAAGGAAAGGGTGCAGATCTTCCAGGGGGTTGTTATCCGTCGCCGCCGCGGCACCGTTGGCGCCAGCGTCACCGTGCGCAAGATTTCCCATGGTGTCGGCGTGGAGAAGACCTTCCCCCTGAGTTCCCCCCGGGTGGAAAAGATCGAGCTGGTGAGCCAGGGTCGGGTCCGCCGCTCACGTCTTTACTACCTGCGCGACCTCAAGGGCAAGGCCGCCAGGATCAGAGAGAAAGGCATCAGCTGAGTCTCGAAGATTTTTGCGAAGCAGCTTCGGCCGGGTCGGAACTGCTCCTGCTTTTTTGCTGCCGCATATTGAGGGGCCATGGCTTGCCGTGGCCGCTCTTTTTTTTACCGGGTGGCCGTCCATGGGAAAACGGCATCGGCGACCACCTCTGCCTGCCCGCGCGAGGTGTGCGTCTTGACAAGGACGTTGACGCTGTGGCCCGGCGCTCCCGGGAATGATACCTTCGCTGTCGAGCGCTCTCTCTGGCGCCTGGGTTATGCCTCGGTCGCCGGCACCGATGAGGCCGGCCGCGGGCCCCTGGCCGGGCCGGTGGTTGCCGCCTGCGTCGTTCTTCCTCCCTCCTGCGCCTACCAGCGCTTCCAGGATTCCAAGAGCTTGAGTGAAAAGGCCCGGGTGGAGCTTGCCGCCGAGCTTGCCGCCATTGGCGCCGCCATCGGCGTCGGCATTGTTTCCGCCGCCGTGATCGACCGGCTCAATATCCTGCAGGCTTCGCTCCTGGCCATGAAAAAGGCCGTGCAGGACCTGGGGGCGGTCCCGGATTATCTCCTGGTGGACGGCAGGTTCCAAGTTCCCCTGGCCATCGCCCAGCAGGCCCTGGTCAAGGGGGAATCCCGCAGCGCTTCCATCGCCGCGGCCTCCATTGTCGCCAAGGTGCGGCGGGATGCCCTGATGGAGCGGTATCATGCCAAATATCCCTTGTACAATTTTCAGAAGCATAAGGGCTACCCCACCGCCGAGCATCGCCGTCTGCTTCGCGAGCACGGGCCCTGCCCCATCCACCGTCGGAGCTTCAAGCCGGTGCGTGAGTGTCTGGCCAGGGCATGAAGGCCAAGGCCAGCAGTCTGGGCCGGCAGGGCGAGGAGCTGGCCGGCCGTTTTCTTGCGAGGCAGGGCTATCGGCTGCTGGCGAGAAACTATCGAACCCGCCTGGGGGAAATCGACATCGTGGCCGAGGAGGGGCGGACGGTGGTCTTTGTCGAGGTGAAAACCCGCAGGGCCCATGATTGCGGCCACCCGGCCGAGGCGGTCACCCCGGCCAAGTGCCGGCAGATTTCCAAGGCCGCTCTTCAGTTTCTGGGGGAAACGGGCCGGGAAGGACAGGAGGCGCGATTCGACGTGGTGGCGGTAACGCTGCCCCTGGCCGCGCCTCCGGAAATCGAGTTGATCCGCAATGCCTTTGACCTGAGCTACGGGAGTTGACCATGCCGGCGGCAACTGCGGTAAAAAACACGCCCATCGCCATCACCATGGGTTGTCCGGTGGGAATCGGGCCGGAGATCATCCTGCGTTTTCTCGGCCAGGAGGGATCGTTGGCGGGTCCGTCCCCAGTGGTTTTCGGCGATACCGGCGTTCTGCGCCGTTGTGCCGAGGAGCTCGGCCTGGCAGTGACCCTCGCCGAGTGGCGGCCAGGGATCTCTCTCCGGCCCGGAGCGATCAATGTCCATTCTCTTTCCGCCCTGCCGCCCGGCCTTTGCTGGGGAAGGCCCACGGCGGAAACAGGGCGCGCCATGGGGCGCTATATCGAAGAGGCGGTTCGCCTTGCCCGGGCAGGGGAAATTGCCGCCCTGGTCACCTGCCCCATAGCCAAGACGGCGCTCAAGGCGGGCGGCTATGCCTATCCCGGCCATACCGAGATGCTGGCCCAGCTCTGCCGGGCTCCTGATTACGCCATGATGATGGCCGGCTCCCGCCTCCGGGTGACCCTGGTCACCATCCATCAGCCCCTGGCCTCGGTGCCAGCCTCGATCAGCACGGCTGCGGTGCTGCGGATGATTCGCATTACCGGGGAGGCCCTGCGTCACGACTTTGCCCTTTCCGATCCGCGGCTGGCCGTGGCCGGCCTCAATCCCCATGCCGGTGAGGATGGCCTGTTCGGCGACGAGGAGGGCAGGGTGATCGCGCCAGCCGTGGCGGCGGCGCGCGGGCTCGGCTGGCGGGTTGAGGGACCTTTCCCGCCGGACACGATCTTCCACCGGGCCGCCCAGGGACACTACGACGCGGTGGTGGCCATGTATCATGACCAGGGGTTGATCCCCTTCAAGCTGCTCCATTTCAGCGACGGGGTCAACGTCACCCTCGGCCTGCCCATCGTCCGCACCTCGGTGGACCACGGCACCGCCTATGACATCGCCGGCAGGGGGCTGGCCTCGCCGGCCAGNNCTGGCCGCGGCCTTTTCCCTGGCCGGCGAGATCGCGGCAAACAGAAAAAGTAGCTCGGACGCCTGGGGGCGATGAGCGGGAAAGGAGGGATGTTCCGCATGGGGAAGAAAGGCCTGCTCATCGCCTTCGAGGGTATCGACGGCACCGGGAAAACCACCCAGATCCGTCTGCTGGCCGAGGCCCTGCGCGGGCGCGGCCTGCGCGTGGTGGAGACCCGGGAGCCCACGGACGGAACATACGGGCAGGAAATCAGGCGGTTGTATAAAAACCGGAATAGTGTTACTCCAGAAGAGGAGCTGGCGCTTTTCGTCGCCGACCGGCGTGAGCATGTGCGCCAGGTGATCGCCCCGGCCCTGGCCGAGGGGCGGGTTGTCCTCACCGACAGATATTATTTTTCCACCGCCGCCTATCAGGGCGCCGCCGGGATGGACCCTGGAAAAATCATTGCCGAGAACGAAGCCTTTGCCCCGAGGCCCGATCTGGTGCTTTTGCTCGAGATTCCTGTCTCACTGGGCATCCACCGGGTGGAGAAGGTGCGCGGCGAAACCTTGAACGATTTCGAGCAGGCAGGGGTGCTTGCCCGGGTGGCGGAGATCTTCGCCGGTCTCAAAGGCGAGTATCTCAGGCGCATTGATGGGAGCGGTGACGCCCCGGACGTGCATGCCAGGATCATGGCGCAGGTGGCGCCTCTGCTGGAGGAGCGGGAATGAGCTTTTGGCCGGGCTGGCAAGCAACGCAATCGCTTTCGAATAGCAAGGGAGGGGCGTCATGCTGAAACGCCTTCTGCTTCTGATCGTGCCGCCTCTGCTCTGCGTTTCCTGTGCGCCATCCCTGCAGAACGGCGGCCGCCATGGAGAAACGGACCCGGCCGCTTATGCGGCCGAGCTTGAGCCTTACGAAGAAGCGGTGGACAAGGGCTGCGGCTATTTCAATTTTCTCTGGGGCAAAGCGGCGGAACTGGAAGGCCGTCTCGACGAGGCGATCTATGCCTACCGGCAGGCCCTGGTCTGCGACCGCCAGGCCGAGCAGGTGATGCGCTCCCTGGCCATGCTGCTCATCAAGGCCGGGAAGCGCGAGGAGGCCATCGAATGGATCGGCAGAATCATCGAGATAAACCCGAAGGATACCTCGGCCCGGGCCCTGCTCGGCAATCTGTACGGCACCATGGAGCAGCCGGAAAAGGCAGCGGAGATATACAACGCCATCCTCGCCGAGGAACCGCAGAATTTTAACGTCATGCTGCTGCTCGGCGGCCTCCATGCCCGTTTCCGCCAGTACGACAAGGCGAGAGTGGTGCTGGAAAAGCTGGTCGCCACCAACCCCGACTCCTACGCGGGCTTCTACTACCTGGCCAAGCTCTACCAGGAGATGCGCCTCTCCTCGGAGGCCTCGTCCGCTTTTGCAAAAGCCCTGGAGCTGAACTGGTCCTCCCTTCTCGCTTACGAGGCGGCAGACCTGCACGAGCAGGAAGGGCGTTTCCCCGAGGCCATCGAGCTCTACCGGCGCATTATCGCGGAGGATCCGGCCGACGAGCGGGCCCGCGGGCACCTGGCCTCGGTCTATCTCAAGCAGAACAAGCTGCCCGAGGCCCTCAAGGAGCTCGACGAGCTGCGGGCCGTGAGCGCCAAGCCGGAAAAGATCGATCTCACCATCAGTCGGATCCTCATCGACAACAAGCAATACGCCGAGGCGAGCAGGCGACTCAAGGCGATTCTCAAGAAGAATCCCCGGGCGGAGGGCGCCAGGTCGATGCTGATCCTCTCCTATTACCATCAGGGGGATCTGGCCGCAGCCAAGAAGGTGCTCCGCGAGGTGCGGCCGGGGGATCATGCCTATGAGGAGTCGGTGCTGATGCTGGCGCGCATCCTGCGCGACGAGAAGGATTTCGCCGCCGCCGAGAAGGCCTTGCGGCAGGCGCTCGCCTCTCCGGAAAGCCGGGCCCTGAATTTTTATGTGGCCCTTGCCGAAATGCTCCACCAGCAGGGCAAAAGCGTCCAGGCGCAGGCTGTCTATCAGCAGGCCTTTGCCGATTATCCCGGCGACGCCGCGCCCCATTATGAGTATGCCCTTTTCCTGCATCACAAGATGAATGACCTGCCCGCCGCCCTCAAGGAAATGGAGCTGGTTCTGCAGATCGACCCGGAGCATGGCCACGCCCTGAACTACGTGGGCTACAGCTGGGCCGACGAAGGCAGGAACCTGGAGCAGGCCCGGATCTACATCGAAAAGGCGGTATCCCATCTGCCCGACGACGGCTTTGTCCGGGACAGTCTGGGCTGGGTCTATTACCGGCTGGGAGAGTACGCCAAGGCGGTGGAGGCACTGGAGCAGGCCGTGGATCTCTCCCCGGAGGATCCGGCCATCTACGAACATCTTGGCGATGCCTATCTGAAGAACAATGACCTCGAAGGGGCCCGTCTCGCCTATGGCAAGGCCCTGGAGCTCTATCAGGAACAGGAAAGGAAGGCGCAGGTGCAGGGCAAGCTCGACGCCCTGCCCACCGCCCCGGAGCCGGGCGCCAAAGGACAATGAGCAGGAAGCGGGGCGTCCTTTTTTCGCCGGTGGCGCTGGCCTTGCTTCTCTTCCTGGCGGGCGGCTGTGCCACCCTGCCGGAGAGGCGTCTCCTGTCCGGGCTCGAACGGCAGGGGGCCTCGGAGCTTTTTTTAGAGGCGGTCGCCCGTCAGCAGGGCTGCGGGGACAGTCTCGATGTGCAGGCGCGGCTGGTGGTGAAGTCGCTGCTGCAAAACGGCAGCCTCGCCGGATTTCTGCAGGCCATGGCACCGGCCAGCCTCAAGTTCGTCGGGATCAACCCCCTTGGCCAGCCGCTGCTGGTGCTGGTCACGGACGGCCGCTCGTTCCGGACGCTGGTGGTGCCCGAGGCCAAGGCTTACGAGGGGGAGGTGAGCGCCGCCCTTTTCCGGAAGTACGCGCCCGAGGGTTTTGCCCCGGAGCAGGGCTTCTACTGGCTGACCGGCAGATTGCCAGGCCAGGGGCTGCGCGTCGAGGGGGTGAGCGAGGATGCGGAAGGGGCCGGGCAGTGGTTCGAGGTGTCCTATCCGGGCGAGCCGTTGCGCCGCCATCTGCTTTTTGACCCCGCCGAGGCGGTGATTCGCCGCCACCTTCTCGTCGATGCCGACGGCGCCATGGTCCTCGATGTCCGCTACGACGCTTACCGGCATGCCGTCGGGGCAGAAGGCTGTGCCCTGCCGGGGGCGATCACCGTCACCGACCGGGGCAAAAGCGGCGCGCGCATGGAGCTGACGATGAGCGACTGGCTGCCCGCCGCGTTCAGCGCCGAGGATTTTCTCGTCAGCCCCCCTCCTGGCTTTGAACGGGTCATTATCAAGTAGCTTTTTTTCGGTTTTCAGCGTAAGTCTCTCTCTCGTAAAAAAAGCCGCCTCCCAACGAAACAAGATTCCCGGCCGGCGCCGGGGTGCACAGGTGTTCCATGCCCATCGCCATCGATTCCCTCCTGCCGCAGGTCAAGCAGCCCAGCCGCTACGGCGGCAACGAGTTCAACGTGATCCGCAAGGAGTGGGAGGGCGTCGAGCTCCGCATGGCCCTCGCTTTTCCCGATCTCTATGAGATCGGCATGTCCCACCAGGGCCTGCAGATCCTCTACCATCTGGTCAACGCCCGGGAAAATCTGCTTGCCGAACGCGTTTACGCCCCGGATCGTGATCTGGAGGAGCTGCTGCGTACCCATGGCCTGCCCCTTTTTTCCCTGGAATCGCGCCGACCCCTGGCCGAATTCGACGTGCTGGGCATCACGCTTCCCTATGAGCTCTGCTACAGCAACGTGCTCACCATCCTGGCGGCGGCCGGTATCCCCCTGCGCGCCGAGGAGCGGGGCGAGGGGCTGCCCCTGGTGATCGGCGGCGGTCCCTGCGGCTTTCACCCGGAGCCGGTGGCTGATTTTTTTGACGCCATTCTCCTGGGCGACGGGGAGGAGGCCGTCATCGAAATAGCCGAGGCGGTGATCGCGGCGAGAAAAAACAAGGAGGGGCGCAGGGGAGCCCTGCTCCGCCTCAGTCGGATTGAGGGGGTGTACGTCCCTTCTTTTTTTGCCCCGGAGTATGACGGCGAGGGCAGGTTCAGCGGGATCAGGCCGCTGGTCCCCGGTTATATCGAGGTGCGGCGCCGGATCCTCGCCGATCTGGAAAGTGTGCCCTTTGACCAGCCGCCCCTGGTGCCGCTGACCCGCATCGTCCATGAACGCCTCGGCCTCGAGATCGCTCGGGGCTGCACCCGCGGCTGCCGCTTCTGCCAGGCCGGCATGATCTACCGGCCGGTGCGGGAGCGCAGCCCGGAAAAAATATTTCAGCGGGCGGTGAAGGGGATTGCCGAGGCCGGTTTCGAGGAGATGGCCCTGCTCTCGCTGAGTACCGGTGACTATTCCTGCCTGAGCGAGCTTCTGGTCCGACTGATGAACACCTTTGCCAAGGAGCAGGTTTCCGTCTCCCTGCCCTCGCTCAGGGTCGGCACCCTGACTCCGGAAATCATGGAGCAGATCCGGCGGGTGCGCAAGACCGGCTTTACCCTGGCGCCCGAGGCGGGGACCGACCGGCTGCGGCGGGTGATCAACAAGGGAATCACCGAGGCCGACCTGCTCGATACCTCCGAGGCGGCCTTTGCCCTGGGCTGGAAGCTGATCAAGCTCTACTTCATGTTCGGCCTGCCCACGGAAGGCGAGGAAGATCTGGCCGCGATCCCGGCCCTGGCCCATAAGGTGCTGCATACCACCCGCCGGGGCAATTGCAAGGTCACGGTGAGCGCCGCCACCTTTGTGCCCAAGCCGCACACGCCCTTTGAGCGGGAGCCGCAGCTTTCCGTGGCTGAGGGCTATGCGCGGGTCGATTTTTTGCGGGCCCGGCTCAAGGGCAGGAATTTTCAGCTGAAATGGCATGACCCGCGGATGAGTTTTCTTGAAGGCGTTTTTTCCCGGGGAGACCGGCGTCTTGCTGCGGTGCTGGAAGAGGCCTGGCGGCGGGGGGCAAGGCTCGACGCCTGGACCGACCATTTCGCGCCGGCCCTCTGGCAGGAGGCGGCCGCGACCTGCGGGGTGGAGCTTGAGCACTATCTGCGGCGGAGGGAGCCTGGGGAGCTGTTGCCCTGGCAGCATCTGAAGGTCGGAGTGCGCGAGGATTTTTTTGTCGAGGAGCAGGCCAAGGCGCTCCGGGAGGAGTACACTCCGGACTGCCGGATGCATGGCTGCCAGAAATGCGGGGTCTGCGATCTGAAGACCCTCAAGCCCATCGTCCAGGCGCGCATGGCCGCGGTTGCCTGTTCCGCCCCGGAAAACAGGGCGGCGGCAGAGACGGCCGCGGATAACGAGGCGCAGCCGCGCCGTTTCTGCTACAAGTTGAGCTATTCGCGCCTCGACAATGCACGGCTTCTCAGCCATCTGGAGCTGATTCAGGTCTTTTTCCGGGCCTTCCGCCGGGCCGGGATCCCGCTCAATTTTTCCCGGGGCTTCAACCCCACCCCCAAGGTCTCCTTCAGCCCGGCCCTGCCCCTGGGCACCGAGAGCCTGGCCGAATTCGTCATCGTCGAACTCTCCGAGCCTCCTGCCGACCTGGCCGGCTTCGCGGCCGTCATCAACCGGCAGCTTCCCGACGGGTTGCGGGTAAGCGGGGTGACCCTGGCGGGCAAGGAGCATGCCGGGGAGATCGCCACCACCTATCGGATCAGCCTTCCGGTTTTGCCGGACCGGGAGGGGATCGCCGCGATTCTCGCCAGCAAGACCCTGCCCGCCGTGGTTCTCCGCAAGGGCAAGGAGCGGAGTATCGATCTGCGCCCCCTGCTGGCCGGCCTTGACGTGAGCGAGGAGGGAGGGCTCGAGCTGGTCATGCTCAGCGCGCCGGGCCAGCCCGGGGTCAAGCCCCTGGAGATGGCCGCCGCCCTCTTCGCCTTGCCCGGGGAAGCGCTTCTTTCGTCACGGGTATTGAAAGTGCGGAGCGAACCGTATAGTATGGCGCGGTGATTTTCCGATGCGCCCGCAGCCGCTTTTTCTGTGGCACGGGACGTTGGGCCGTGTCGTGTCGAGCCGCAAGCGGGCCCGCGGTCTTTTTTTGATGTGCAACTTCACAAGCGAGCGTGTCCGTCATGTCCACTGAACTGTTGATCAATGCCACCCCCTATGAGATCCGGATCGCCCTGCTCGAGCATGGCAATCTGGTGGAATTCTACCTCGAACAGCCCCGCGAAAAGGGGCTGGTCGGCAATATCTACCAGGGGCGGGTGGTGCGGGTACTGCCCGGCATGCAGGCCGCCTTTGTGGATATCGGCCTCGAGCGCACCGGCTTTCTCTACGTGGACGATGTGCATATCAGCACCGCCGAGTTTGAAAAGCGCTTTGCCAAGTGCGACCGCCATGACGACGGGGTGGGCAGCGGCTGCTGCGGCAATGAGCCGCCCGATTCCCTCTGTCGGCGAACCCCCGGGCTCAATATCGAGGATTTGCTCAGCGAGGGCCAGGATCTGCTGGTGCAGATCTGCAAGGAGCCCATCGGCACCAAGGGGGCGCGTCTCACCTGCCATATCACCCTGCCGTGCCGGAACCTGGTCTTCATGCCGATGACCGACCATATCGGCATCTCCCGGAAGATCGAGGACGAGTCCGTGCGGCAGCAGCTCCGTCAGGATATCGAAAATCTGCGCCCGGCCGGCACCGGCTTCATCGTGCGGACCGTGGCCGAGAACGCCACCAACGAGGATCTCGAAGCGGACATGGAGTTTCTCCTCCACTCCTGGAGCGAGATCCAGGATATCGCCAGCAAGGCACCCGCCCCCAGCCTGGTTTATGAGGATCTCGACATCACCCTGCGGGTGGTGCGCGATATCTTCTCCCCCGATGTGGACCGGGTGGTGGTGGATGACCGGAAAACTTACAGCCGGGTGCTGCGCTTTGTCGAGACCTTTGCCCCGCGTCTGCAGGGCAGGGTGGTCCTTTCCGAAAACGGCACCCCGCTCTTCGACGCCTATGGCATCGAGATGGATGTCAACCGGGCACTGGACAAGAAGATCTGGCTTCGCTGCGGAGGCTACATTATCATCGAGGCCACCGAGGCCCTTACCGTCGTCGATGTGAACACCGGCCGCTATGTGGGTAAGAGCGGCCTTGAGGAGACGATTTTCAAGACCAACATGGAGGCGGTCAAGGAGATTGCCTACCAGCTCAGGTTGCGGAATATCGGCGGCATCATCATCATCGATTTCATCGACATGGAGGAGGAGAGCCACCGGGAGGAGGTCTTCGCCGCCCTCAAGGAAGCGGCAAAAAAGGACAAGAGCCGGATCAACATCCTCAAGGTTTCCGAATTCGGCCTGGTGCAGATGACCAGAAAGCGCAATCGGGAGGATCTCTCCCACATGATGTGCGAGCCCTGCCTTTACTGCCACGGCGAGGGCATGCTCAAGTCGAGCCGTACCATCTGCTACGAGATTTTCCGCCGGATGGAACGGGAAGCCAAAAAGGCAACCGCCGCGAAGGTCGTCCTGCGCGTGCACCCCAAGGTGGCGGCGATGATGCTCAAGGAGGAGGCGGCAACCATCGACTATCTGGAAAAGGCCACCGGCAAGCAGATTACCATCGAGCCGGCCAAGGAGATACACCTGGAGAAGTACGATATTGCCTGGGGCGAGGCATAGTCCGGCTCCGCCGGTTTTTTCTTGTTCTCCCGCGCGAAAAGCTGCTGATTAGCGCTTGACAATTTGGCTTATTATGGTATCAATGTCGGTTTCACCCACCCGGTGGAGGCGCGGTTGCCCCGGCCGCGTCCTGGCGGGTGCGCAAGGCGTTTTTTCCCGTCTTCATGTGGAAGCGAGAAGAGTGTTTTCCCTGAATCGGCTGCGGCCCAGCCGTTTTCTTTTTGAAGAGTTCAGTTGTTGGAGGAATATATGTACGCAATCGTTCGTACCGGCGGTAAACAGTACCAGGTAGCACCTGGCGAGCGTGTCCGGGTTGAGAAGCTTGCCGGCTCCGTAGGCGATACCATCGAATTGACCGACGTGCTCCTGGTCGCCGATGGCGAGAAGGTCACCATCGGCCAGCCCGTGGTGGACGGCGCCAAGGTCATGGCCCGCATCGTCGAGCAGGACAAGGCCAGGAAGGTGCTGGTCTTTAAGAAGAAGCGCCGCAAGGGCTATCGGGTCAAGAATGGCCATCGGCAGGAGTACACGGCTCTTGAGATCAAGGAAATTTCCGCATAAGGGAATCGAAGCACACGAGGTGTAACTGTGGCACATAAGAAAGCGGGCGGTAGCTCGAAAAACGGGCGTGACAGTAATTCCCAACGGCGTGGGGTAAAGCGGTTCGGCGGTCAGGTTGTCAGGGCCGGCAATATCCTGGTGCGTCAGTTGGGGACCAAGATCCATCCCGGCAAGAATGTCGGCCTGGGTCGTGATTATACCCTCTTCGCCATGGTGGACGGCGTGGTGAAGTATGAGGAGTTCGGGCAGAACAGAAAGCGGGTGAGTGTTTACCCTGTCGAGTCCAACTGAGCTTCCAGCGACGATAACTGTATCGTTCTGATGCAGTTCCCGGTACAAGGGGCCGCGAGAAAACAGCCGGCACGGCCCGGCTTCTTTTCTTGCGGCCCTTAATAACGCCTGCCAGCCGCGGCGCGGCCTCTTCTGCCCGTTGCGGCCATCCGGCGGCAAAGCTCCCACTGACGACGACAATGGCTTTTATCGACGAGGCAAAGTTCTTTGTCAAGGCAGGAGACGGCGGCAATGGGTGCGTGAGTTTCCGGCGGGAAAAGTATGTCCCCAAGGGCGGCCCCGACGGCGGCGACGGCGGCGACGGCGGTTCTCTCATCATCGAGGCGTCAAGCCGCCTCTCTTCTCTCCTTGATTTCCGTTACAAATCCCATTTCATAGCGCAGAACGGCACCCCTGGCAAAGGCAAGAAGATGTATGGCCGCAAGGGGGAGGATTTCTTGCTCGCCGTGCCCCTTGGTTCCGTTCTCAAGGATGCCGAGAGCGGCGAGGTGCTCTGCGAACTGCTGGCGGATGGCGAGCGTTTTCTCGCGGCCCAGGGCGGGCAGGGCGGCAAGGGCAATGTCCATTTCGCCACCGCCCAGAACCGGGCCCCGCGTATCGCCACCAAGGGCAGCCCCGGGGAGGAGCGCTGGCTCAAAATCGAGCTGAAGCTCATCGCCGACGCGGGCCTGATCGGTCTGCCCAACGCCGGCAAATCGACTCTGCTTTCCCGGCTCTCCGCGGCCAACCCCAAGGTGGCGCCCTATCCCTTCACCACCGTGGAGCCGCAGCTCGGTGTGCTGCAATTCGACGACTTCGGCTCCTGCATCATCGCCGACATCCCGGGCCTGATCGAAGGAGCCTCCGAGGGCGCCGGCCTGGGCCACAAGTTCCTCCGTCATATCGAGCGGACCAGGGTGCTCCTCCATATCATCGACGCCTCCACGCCCGAGGAGCAGCCCCTGCAGGAATACCGGGTCCTGGCCAATGAACTGCGCAACTACAAGGAAGAGCTGCTGGGCCGTCATCGCCTGGCGGTCCTCAACAAGATCGATTTGCTGGAAGAGGAGGGGCGCCTGCCCGAGCTGCTTGCTCTTTTCCGTCGGGAAGAAGGGGTGACGCCGCTGGCCATTTCCGCCCTGACCGGCAAGGGGCTTGCCGGCTTGAAACAGGCCCTTGCCGAGATGCTGGTGGATGATGAAGAGCATGAGCACGGTACTTGATCAGGAAGAGGGGCTGGCGCTCCGGCGCCGGTATCTGGAGAGGGTGAAAAGGGTGGTGGTCAAGGTCGGCAGCGCCGTGCTGACCACCCGGGAGGGGCTCGACTTCACGGTGCTGGACAATCTGGCCCGGCAGATCGCCCGGCTCATGGATTCCGGCCGCCAGGTCATCCTGGTCAGTTCCGGAGCGGTGGCCGCCGGCCGCCGCAAGCTGGGGCTTTCCGACCGTGCCCTTACCCTGCGCGAGAAACAGGCCGCCGCCGCCGCGGGCCAGTCCAGCCTGATGCGGGCCTACGAGAAGATCTTCGAGCAGTTGGGCCGGAAGGTGGCCCAGCTGCTCCTCACCCACGACGCTCTTTCCCACCGCGATCGCTACCTCAATGCCCGCAACACCCTCTTCACCCTCCTGGACTGGGGGGTGGTTCCGATCATCAACGAAAACGACACG
>DDXK01000131.1:0-18507 GCA_002347185.1 Desulfobulbaceae bacterium UBA2262
AACTTCAAGGAGGTCAACGACACCTGCGGCCATCCCTTCGGCGATCAGGTGCTGAAGGCGACCGCCGAGCAGATCCTGCACGAGGCGCGCAAGACCGATACCGTGGCCCGTTACGGCGGCGAAGAGTTCGCCATCCTGTTGCCCAACACCGACCTGGAGGGCGCCAGCCGCATTGCCGAACGCATCCGGGCCCGGGCCGAGCGCCTGACCCATCAGAACCAGCACGTTGCCATGCGGGTCACCATCAGCATCGGCCTGGCCTCGGTGGCGGCGAACAGGCCGGAAAAAGCCGAATACCTGCTCACTTTTGCCGACCGCGCCCTCTACCAGGCCAAAGCGGCTGGCCGCAACAGGGTGGTCTCTTACCGGGAAGAATGAGCCCCCGCGGCCGTGCGCAAAAATACAGAGTTTCCCTTATGTGCTGGTGGAGGAAATGCTTTGACCCTCACCCCTTTGCGGTGCGATAATGTCCATACCGTCAGCAACAGGGGGTGTGCATGTCCGAGGTCGATCCGCCAGAATTCACAGCCAGCAGCGTCCCTCGCATCCGCCGGTATTCCCTCATCCTTGCCCTGCTCCACACCTTTCTCATCGGCGGCTCCGCCCTCTGGTCCTTTTTTCATTACCAGGAGGAAATGGCGGGGATCGCCTTTACCGAGGCACGGGCCTATTTCAACCGCGACCTGGCCCTCCGCAAATGGGGCTCGACCCATGGCGGCGTCTACGTCCCGGTGACCAGCCGCACGCCACCCAACCCCTTCCTCAGCCATGTGCCGGAGCGGGATATCAGCTCGCCCTCGGGAAGGCGGCTCACCCTGATGAACCCGGCTTACATGGTTCGGCAGCTCAACGAGGACTTCAGTCAGAATTACGGGATAGGCGGGCACATCACCAGCCTGCGCCCCCTGCGGCCGGAAAACGCACCCGACCCCTGGGAAAAAACCGCCCTGGAAAAGTTCGAAAACGGCATCACCGAGTTTCATCAATTCACCGAGATCGACGGCAAACCCTACCTTCGCCTCATGAAGCCTATCCTTGTGGAGAAGCCCTGCCTCAAATGCCATGCGCAGCAAGGCTATGCCCTGGGGGATATCCGCGGCGGGGTGGGCGTCTCCCTGCCCATGACCATCCTGAACGAGTACCGGCTGCACAACCAGCGTGCCTCCCTCCTGGGACATGCGCTCATCTGGCTCTGCGGCCTCCTGGGCCTCTTCTTTTCCCGCGGGAAACTGATCCGCTACGAGGCGGCCCGCATCGGCGCGGAAGTACGGCTGAAGGAGAGCGAGGCCAGGCATCGCCTCATCGTCGAAAATCAGGCCGACCTGATCCTCAAATGCGATGCGGACTGGCAGATCACTTTTGCCAGCCCCTCCTGCCTCTCCACCTTCCCCTGGCACCAGGAAGAACTGCTGGGGAAAAATTTCTTCGCGCTCGTCCACAAGGATGACCAGGAGAGGATCCGTGCCTCGCTGCAGGAGGTTTTCGTTCCTCCCCATCTGGCGACGCACGAGGAACAGATTCAGACCGCCAGGGGCTGGCGCTGGTTCCACTGGTCCGCAAAGGCATACACCGACGAGCAGGGAAAAGTGCGAAAGATAGTCAGCGTCGGGCGCGACATCACTCAACGCAAGAATCTGGAGGCAGAGCGGGAAAAGCTCATTGCCGAACTCACCCATGCCCTGGAAAAGGTAAAAGTCTTGAGCGGCATGCTGCCGATTTGCGCTTCCTGCAAAAAGATCCGCGACGACAAGGGCTACTGGCAGCAGATCGAGACATATATCCACGCCCATTCCGACGCCACCTTCACCCACGGCATCTGCCCCGATTGCGCCCAGAAGGAGCTTGACAAGCTCGAACGGTATAAAATCTAAGCCCCGTCGGGATCTATTTCCTGACCGGCGAAATGACGATGATGGCGGCGGTGCCCTTGCCCTCCTCGCTCTCGATGGCAAAGGAACAGCCGGGATGATCCTCGACGATGCGCTTGGAGATGCTCAGGCCCAGGCCGGTTCCCTGCGCCTTGGTGGTGAAGAAGGGGGAAAACATCCGTTTCTTGATCTCTTCCGGGATGCCCTCGCCGCTGTCCGTGACCAGCACCTCGACCTGCGGCTCCCGTAATCTGGTGCTCACCACCACCCTGCCGCCGGGGAAGCTCGCCTCTATGCCGTTTTTCACCAGATTGAGGAGCACCTGCTTCATCTTCTCCCTGTCCACCTCAACCATCACGTCGGACTCCGATTCGAGGACCACCTCGATGCGGTCCTCGACGCACCCCGCGTGCGACTGGGCCAGATCGACAACCTCCCTGAGCAGGTCGTTGAGGGAGATCGCCGCCATCTTGAGCTGCTGCAGCTTGTAGAGATCCCTGAGGCCTGCGAGAAGATTTTCGAGCCGGCTCACCTCGTCGACGATGATGGTCAGCTTGGCACGATCCTTTTCATCAATCGCCTTGCGCAGAAGCTGCCGGGCAAATCCGCCGATCATGATCAGCGGATTTTTGATCTCGTGGTTGATTTCGGCAATGGTCTGACCGAGGGCGGCCAGGCGTTCGTTTTGAATCAGGCGGGCCTGCAGGCTTTTGGTGTCGGTGAGATCCCTGACCAGGCCGGTGAAATAGAACCTGCCATCGAAGCGGGCCATGGAGAAGGAAAGGGCCGCCGGCAAGATGCTGCCGTCCTTGCGGGTGATCTGCACCTCGCTCTCATGGCCGATCATCCTGCCCTCGCCGGTGCGGACAAAACGACCCACCGCCTCCTGATGGCCGGCCCGGCACATGGGACTCAGGATCTCTGCCAGATCCCGGCCCAGTACCTCTTCCCGCCTGTAGCCGAAGATCGCCTCGGCCGCCTTGTTGAAAAAAAGGACCGTCGATTCTTCGTCGATGGTGACAAAGGCCTCGTTGGTGTTCTCCACCGCGTTTCTGAGGATAATGTACTGCTCCAGCTCTTCCGCGGAAAACAGCTTTTCCCCCATCTCAACACCTCCATGGAGGCAGGCCGGCCGCGCTTGCCTCACTCTGATCGCGCAGGCCCACCGGCCTGCCAAGAATCTCCGTCCAGAGCACCGCCTGCCGCAGTTGCCGCCGGGAAGGCCGCAAAGGCGCCGCCGCCCTGACTGCCGGAAGAGAGGGCGACTCCGCTTCTGGCGCCGGCTGGGGCTCTCTCCTCCCCGGCCTCGGCAAGGGAAGAATTTCCCGACCGGGCGGATCTCCGGTTCGAGGCGGCGGCGGACTGGCCTCTGCCGGCTCGTTCCCGGCGGCAGAGATCCCGACAGGCTGCCGGGCCTGCTCGACGAGAAGACGGAGCAGTTCGCCAACCCCACCCGCAGGCTGGCCGGCCCTGCCGGTCGGAACCTGCGGGGCGAGGTCCTGCCCGCTCCCGCCCTTGCCGGGCACTCCCCTCTGAGCCCTGGCGATGACCTTCCAGATCAGGTAGACGACGAAAAACGGGAAAATATTTTCAAAAAAACCCATGCATCCCTCCTTCTGTCCCGAAGCGGCAGCGACGCTCAATCATGCTGCGGCGTCTCCGCCCGTCCGGGCGCGGCGATGGCGCTGCGCATCTCGGTGTCGGCCATGACATTCTTCATCCGATAGTAATCCATGATCCCCAGGTTGCCTTCCCGGAAGGCCTCGGCCATGGCCAGGGGAATCTCCGCTTCGGCCTCCACCACCTTGGCCCGCATCTCCTCCACCCGGGCCTTCATCTCCTGCTCGACGGCAAAGGCCATGGCCCGCCGTTCCTCGGCCTTGGCCTGGGCGATCTTCTTGTCCGCCTCGGCCCGGTCCGTTTCCAGCTCGGCGCCGATGTTCTTGCCGACATCCACATCGGCGATGTCGATGGAGAGGATCTCATAGGCGGTGCCGGCGTCCAGCCCCTTTTCAAGGACCCGTTTCGAGATAAGATCGGGGTTTTCCAGCACATGCTTGTGGGATTCGGCGGAGCCGATGGTGGTGACGATGCCCTCACCCACCCGGGCCAGAACCGTCTCCTCGCCGGCGCCGCCGACCAGGCGGTCGATGTTGGCGCGCACCGTCACCCGGGAAATGGCCTTCAGCTGGATGCCGTCCTTGGCCATGGCCGCCACCAGCGGCGTCTCGATCACCTTGGGGTTGACGCTCATCTGCACCGCCTCCAGCACGTTGCGCCCGGCCAGGTCGATGGCCGCGGCCCGCTTGAAGTTGAGCTCGATATTGGCCTTGTCCGCGGCAATGAGCGCCTGCACCACCCGCAGGACGTTGCCGCCGGCCAGGTAGTGGGATTCCAGGTCGTCGGTGGAAATCACCAGCCCGGCCTTGGCCGCCATGATCTTGCTTTCCACGATCAGCTTGGGCGGCACCTTCCGGAAGCGCATGAAGACAATGCTGAGCAGATTGACCCTCGCCCCGGAAACCAGGGCCTGCACCCACAACGAGAGGGCGGAACCGATAAAGTACAGGAGCACGATAACGGCGATGACGATGACAAGAACCATGATCTGGGCGAACTCCATGCTTCCTCCTTACTCCTCTTTGGCTTTGACGATTATCTGATTACCGGTCACGGCGATGACCTTGACTTGCGTATCCTTTTCAAGAAACTCCCCGCGGCTCACCACATCGAGACGACGACCGGAGAAGATGGCGGCCCCGGCCGGCCGCAGGGGAGTAACGGTCCTTCCCTCCAGGCCGAGAAAATCGGCAAGCTCCGGGGCCTGCGAACTGACGCCGTCCTCCCGTTTCAATTCGGCGCGCAGGGTCATCGGCGAACGGGCCAGCAGTCTGAAGCATGCCACCACCAGCACCGGAATCAGGACAAGATCGAGGCCCACCAGAAGCAGCCCCGGCCCCTGCCCGAACTGGCCGAAGACCAGATGGAGCGAATAGGCGAAAATCCCCATGGCCAGCAGGGAGAGCAGGCCGCCGGATGGCAGGATCACCTCGGCGATGACCACCACCATGCCGATCAGCTGCAGGCTGAGCGGCAGGACAAGCCCCTTCACGGCCCCTCCCTCCGCACCACCACCACGTTGCCCCGCAGGGCCGAGACCACCAGGGGGCTTCCCTTTTCGATGAACTCCCCTTCGGTGACCACGTCGATAACCGTTTCGCCAATCCGCATCTTGCCCGCCGGCCGGAGCGGGGTCTGGGCCAGCCCGCGGCTGCCCGCGGCCACCCCCGCCCTTTCCGTGGAATCGGCATGGGAATCGGCCAGGTCCGAGGCGAGGTACGGGCCTGCCACCACCCCGGCCAGGCGGGGCAGAAGGTAGCGGAGAAAGAGCATGGCGGAGAGGAAGGCGAAAACAAAGGAGCCCAGGACCATGGAAATATTGGCGAGCAGGATCTCCTTCTGCCAGGGCTGCGCCGGATCGGGCAGGACAAAGTCCTGAAAGGAGAGGATCAGGCCGAGGCAGATGGCGAAGATTCCGGCGAGCCCGGCAATGCCGAAACCGGGCAGGACGAAGATCTCCATGGCCAGGAGGACGACGCCCAGGAGGATGAGCAGCAGTTCGGTATGGCCGGCAAGGCCCATGAGGTACTGGTTGAAGAGGACCAGCCCCAGGCAGAAGAGGCCGACGATCCCCGGCAGGCCGAAGCCGGGCGCCTTGTATTCGATATAGAGGGCGGCCAGGCCGATCATGACGAGAACGGGGGCGATGGCGGTGATGAAGCGGCCCAGGGTTTCCGACCAGTTCTGTTCCTGGCGGATCAGCGTATAGTCGCCGATGGCCATCCCGGCCAGCAGCTCCTCGATGCTTCCGGCGGTGGCCGAGGAAAAGCCCAGGGCCCGGGCCTCCTCGTTGTCCATGGTCAGCAGCGCCCCTCTGGCCACCACGGTCTTTTTTTCCCGCACCGTCTTCTTCTCGGCCTCGGAAAGCTCGTTGTACTCGGAGGCTTCGAGATAGCGAACCCTGCCGTCCTGGACAATCCTCAGCACCTCCATCTCGGCGGTGACCATGGCCTCGGCCAGCCGCTCCGGGTAGCCGTTTTTCCGGGCCAGGGTCCGGAACTTGGCCCGCAGCGGCGACTGGAATTTTTCCCCGAGCATCTTGGGGCCGTCCTGGGCAAAGGTGATGGGCGCGCAGTCGCCGATGGTGGAGTGCGGTTTCATGACCAGGCGGTTGCAGGCCAGGGCGATGAGGGCGCCGGCGGAAATGGCCTTGTTCTGCACAAAGGCCACGGTCTGACGCGGCGCCGCGGCCAGGAGGGCATCGACAATGTCCAGGGCCGAATCGACCCTGCCTCCGAAGGTGTCGAGAAGAAGGACGACGAGGGCCTGCTCGTCCTCCTTGCTCTCGGCAAGACAACGCTCCACATAGGAGGCCAGGGCCGGCTCAACATCGCCGGAAACCGGAAGCAGATAAACCCTGCGCGCCGCCTCCCCGGCCTGCCCGTGGGCAGGAAGAAGCCAGAGGAGGAGAAAAACCAACAGGGCCGGCAGACTCCGGCTGCGGCGGAGCAAGAAAAAAAGAGGCAAATGGGGCTTCATGGCGGGCAAGGGCTGGCGCTTGAGGTTCAGGCAAGGCAATATCCCCAATGGATACAAAAAATTATGCCACAGCCCTTGGGCACGATCTATCTTTTTTTCTCAAGGCCGAGGGAGGAGGGGGCGGGAAGGGCAAAAAAAATGTCCGCCCCGTTGGGAGACGGGACGGACATTTTCCTGAGGAAGGAAGTACAACAATCAGGAAGGTTCCTGACTTGGGGAGCTGGGGTGAAATCGGTACAAATACCGATAAAAAAGTTTTTACTTAAATTTCTCCCGGGTGTCAAGCAATACTCTGGTCCAAAAAGGAAAAAACAGGCTACTCCTTCACCGGAATCCCGCGCTTTTTCAGATCGGCCAGCACGGCCAGCACCTGCTCCCGGTTGCAGTCATCGATCTGGTAGACATTCTTCATGCCGTCCAGGAAATGGATGACAAAATGGCCGGCGTCATCGACCTCGCCGCTTCTGATGTGGTCCCTGTCGAGCCAGGGCTTGAGTTCTTCCATAAAGTCGTGCAGGCTGCATTTTTTCATCGCTCTCCTCCGGAAGCTGGTTATGGTCCATGCTATGGATATATTGTAGGCACAGGAAAGCTGCCCGGTCAAGGGCGCGTCAGGAGAAAAAATGGCCGGCCAATTCTGGCCGGAAGCAGGAAAAGAGGATGGCACTTGCCGGGCAACCGGGTAGAGTAGCCAGCATGGTTGTAAACGAGAAAGGAGCCTGAACCATGGCCGAAAACATACCCCAGGATATCAGGGAAGAGCTCCAGAAGGCGGCGGATCTCCACCAGCGCGCCACCGCCGATTACGAGAAATGCCAGGAGTTCAACCGGCTGATGGGCGAGCTTCTGGGAAGGCTCGAGGACGCCGGCTGCTATAAAACCGCCGACAGGGTGATGGGCATCCTTGTCGACTGCAACCCCAAACAGGGGACCCAGTGCGACAAGGCGAGCCGGGTCGGCGACAAGGTGAAGAGGCTGCAGGAAAGATGAGGAGCGGAAGAGGGGCGCCATGAAGGTCATCATTGCCGAAAAGCCGTCCGTGGCGCGGGACATCGCCGAGGTCCTCGAAATCAAGGGCCGGAAAAAGGGCTATATCGAGGGGCGCGGCTGCGCGGTCACCTGGGCCTTCGGCCACCTGGTCGCCCTGCAGGAACCGGGCGATTACGACCCAGCCCTCAAGCAATGGTCGCTGGCCACCCTCCCCTTCGTGCCGGAGCGCTTCAAGCTCACCCTGATCAAAAACCATGGGGTTGCCGAGCAGTTTGCCGTCATCGCCTCCCTCTGCCGGCAGGCCGGGGAAATCATCTGCGCCACGGACGCCGGCCGCGAGGGCGAGCTGATCTTCCGCTACATCCTGGCCATGTGCGAGTGCGAAGAGAAACCGATCCGCCGCCTCTGGCTCAACTCCCTCACCCCGGAAGCCATTGCCGAAGCCTTCAAGGAGCTGAAAGACGGCCACGCCTACGACTCCCTCTATGCCGCGGCCCGCTGCCGCAGCGAATCCGACTGGATCGTGGGCTTGAACGCCACCCGCTGCTACACCGTCCGCCACGGACGGATCGGCGGCAGCCCCGAGCGGGTGCTCTGGAGCATCGGCCGGGTGCAGACGCCGGTGCTGGCCATGATCGTGGAGAGGGACGACGCCATCCTCCAATTCCAGCCCCAAGCCTTCTGGGAACTCGCCAGCAGGTACCGCGAGGTAATTTTCAAATACACGGGCAAGCGCTTTGCAAGCGAGGAAAAGGCCCAGGCCCTGCTCGCGAAGATCAGCGGCCAGACCTTTATCATCACCGGGGTTGCCGCCAGGGAAAAAAAGGAGCCGCCGCCGCAGCTCTTCGACCTCACCACCCTGCAGCGGGAGATCAACAAGCTGCATGGACTTTCGGCCGCAGAGACCCTGAGCGCCGCCCAGAGTCTCTACGAGAAGAAGCTGATCACCTATCCGCGCACCGACTCCCGCTATCTCGGCAAGGATCTGCAGCCGCGCATCCCCAGGATCCTCGGAGAGCTCAAGGCGATCCGCCCGGAGGAGATCGCGGCCCTCAATCTGACGAAACTGCCCTTCGGCAAGCGGATCATCGACGACAGCAAGGTGAACGACCACCACGCCATCATTCCCACCGGCGTCATCCCCCGCACCCTGGGGGACAACGAACAGCTCGTCTACGAGGCGATCACCACCCAGTTCATCGCCGCTTTCTATCCGGCCTGCGTCAAGAACCTCACCAGCGTCGAGGCCGAGAGCAACGGGGTAAGGTTTCAGGCCAAGGGGAGTCAGGTGGTGGAGCCGGGCTGGAGCGCGCTTTTCGCCGGGAAAAAGCAGAGCCAGGAAGCGGGAGAGGAGCAGATCCTGCCACTCTTCGCCGCAGGGGAAACAGGCCCGCACGAGCCATTCCTCCGGGAGGGCAAAACCGTCCCGCCCAAGCACTTCACGGAAAACTCCCTGCTCGGGGCCATGGAGGCGGCGGGCAAGCTGGTCGAGGACGAAGCCCTGCGCGAGGCGCTCAAGGAGCGCGGCATCGGCACCCCGGCCACCCGGGCGGCCATCATCGAAACCCTGCTCAGCCGCAACTACATCCGCCGCGAAAAAAAGCAGCTTCGCTGCACCGACATGGGCCGGCTGCTCATCGCCCTGATCCGGGACCCCCTGCTCAAATCACCCGAACTCACCGGGGAGTGGGAGGAAAAACTGAAGAAAATCGAGCGCGGCGAGCTTACGCCAGAAGAATTCATGGCCGGGATTGCCGCCTATATCCGCGCCCTGATCGAAAACGCCGGCAACGAAGGCGTTGCCCATGGCCGCTGGGGCAACTGTCCCCTCTGCGGCCGGGAAATGATCAAGGGGAAGAGGGCCTACGGCTGCTCCGGCTGGAAGGAAGGCTGCGCCTTTGTCCTCGAACCTGAATACAAGGGGGTGCCGCTCACGGCCAGACAGATCCAGCTCCTGCTCCAGCAGCGTTTCCTGCCCCAACCGCTGCGGATCGGCGAGGAGTCCCGGCTGCTGATCCTCTCCACCCAGGGAGCGCCCCTGGACCTGCATCTGCCGACGGCAGAACGTCAGCAAAATGGGAAAAAGGTCGAACGGTCTTGAAAGGAAAGAAGGCCTCGGCGGCGGCAGGCGCCTGCGTTCTTGCCCCCCCGGCCTCCGGCTATTCCCGGCCCTCATCGGCACCCGCCGCTTCCGCCCATTCCTTACACGCCTCATACTCGGCAAAGGTCAGTTCCCGGCCCAGCCCGGCAACCTGCCGGCAGTAGGCGGCGATGGGCAGATGGCGCAGGCCCAGGAAAATCAATTCCTTTTTCTGCTCCGCGCTCAAGCCCTTGTAGGCGTTGAGCTTGCCGCCGTAATAGACAAAGAGCAGGGCCGGCCCCACCAGGAGGGAAAGGGCCACGGTTTCGAGAAAGGTGCTCTGGGCCGGAGCCACGGTGATCCCGTAGACGATGAGCAGCAACCCGCAGGCTGCCAGGAAAAGCAGAACCGCCGAGATCCGGATGTGCCTGACCCGGTACCGGAAGATATCGGCGGGCGGAGCCTTGGTGATGTCGATTTCCATATTTTTTCCTTATCCCTTCACGGTTGCAAACGCTGCCGCCTCAGGAGAACGAGCGCAGAGAGGGCCGGGCCGCCACCTGGGCTGCCGCCCTGGCGAAATTTCCCTCCAGGCCGCTCCGGAGGGCAGCCAGCAGGGTCCGGGTCGCGGCAAGAAAGTCAGGGTGGTGCTCGGTCCGATTGATGGTGGCGTGGATGACGATCTTCTCGGGCTGCGGCGGATAGCCGGTGGTCACGGTCCAGGCCAAAGCGTTGGGACAGTCGGGCACGGAAAAACGCACCCCGCCCATGACCGTCTCCTGCCGGAGGTGAAAGCGCCCCCAGTGGCGGAAATAAACAACCCGGCCCAGCTCCTCCTCCTCGGCGACCGCCTCGATCTCCTCGCAGAAATCGGGGAGGGTATCGATTAAGACCCTGGCTCTGAGCTCCTCCTCGCTTGTCAAGACATCGGCGATTTCAAAAAATTCCATGCGTTTCTCCCTGAAAAACCGGTCAACCCGCAACGCATTGCGGGAACCGCCATCTATTCCGCAAACCCGCAGGCAAGGTTCCCGGCAAGTCAATTTTTTCCCGTCCGGCTTGCTCCCGGGCGGCCGCCCGCCTGGGCCAGCAGGCGATCCTACCCGTCTTTCCCCTCCTCCCGCCCCCTGCCCCTGCCGGCGAGCCAGTCGATCTTGCTCAGCAATCCCCGGATCACCCGCACCTCCCGTTCGTTGAGGCCGTACCGGTCAAAAATCCTCCGGAAGGTCCGCAACAGGTGCTCGGGATTCTGGGGGTCGAGGAACTCCACCTCGAGCAGGGTCTGGCGCATATGCTCGTACATCGCCTGCAGATGCCGGCCCACGACCGGCAGCCGCTCCTGGCGCGCCGGCAGCCCGCCCTGCTCCCCCCGCAGAAAAAGCTCGTAGAGGCAGACCGCCACGGCCTGGGCCAGGTTCATGGACGGCAGGTCCGGATGGGCGGGAATGGTGACCAGGCGCTGGCAGAGATCGAGCTCGGCGGTCTTGAGACCGGTATCCTCACGGCCGAAGACAAAGGCGGACCGGCTGGATTTGGGGAGCGCGGCAAGGGTGGCGGCCGCCTCGGCGGGCAGGAGGCACTCGTCGCGGTATTTCCCGAAGCGCCGGGTGGTGCCCACGGCCAGATTTCTGTCCGCCAGGGCCGAGGCGAGGTCCCCATAAAGCCGCGCCTCCTTGAGAAGATCCACGGCGGAAACCGCCATATTCGTGGCTTCCCTGCCAAGATAATCGGCCCGCGGCTGCACCAGACGGAGCTCGGCCAGACCGAAGTTCTTCATTACCCTGGCAACGGAGCCGATATTGCCCGCGCCCTGGGGCTCGACCAGGACCACACAGATATTGAGAGAATTCATTGCGATGGGAGAGGCTGGAAGCTCAAGTTACTGGGGGAGGAAAGCACCGTCCCGCCAGAGGCCGCGCAGGGAGGTGCCGTCCGCATGGAAATAGGTTCCGCGGCCATGACGGACAAACCCCTTGACCTCTCCTTCGTAGCGGTCGCCGTTGGGGTAGAGGTAGAGGCCGGGTCCGGCGGGTTCGCCCTCCCGCCAGTTTCCGGAGTAGCGGCCGCCATCGGCAAAGCGCATTTCGCCCCGGCCGTGCTTGACCCCGTTTTGCCACTGGCCGGCAAAGCTGCCACCGGCGGCGAAAAAATAGGTTCCCCGGCCATGCGGCCTGAACCCACGGAAATGGCCGAGATAGCGGTCACCGTTGGCATGGAGATAGGTTCCCTCCCCGGTCGGCTTGCCTTCGGCCCAGACTCCGCTGTATCGGCCGCCATCGGCAAAAACCTCCAGCCCCTGACCATGCCGGAAACCGTTTTGCCACTCGCCCTCGTAGCGGCCGCCATCGGGCCGGGTTTCAACACCCAGGCCATGCTTGAGGCCCGCTTGCCATTCCCCCTCATAGACCGTGCCGTCCGAGAGGGTAAAGATCCCCTTGCCGTGCGCCTTGCCATCCCACCATTCGCCGCGGTAGCGGTTGCCGCCGGAGTAGGCCTCCTCGCCCAGCCCGTTTTTCTGGTCGTTGCGCCACGCCCCGACATAACGGTTGCCGTCGAAGTAGGTCTCGGTGCCCTGCCCTTCCCGGCGGCCGTTTCGCCACTCGCCCTCATAGGTGCGCTGATCGGCAAAGAGAAAGACGCCCCGGCCATCGCGACAGTCCCCCTTCAGGCAGGCGGCATGGACCGGGGCGACGCTCAGCAGCATGGCTGCAACCAGTATCGAAAAACACTTCCTTTTTTTCACCGCGTCCCTGCACCGCAGCGCTTCATGCGCCTGCCCCTTTTCCAAATATCCAGGTCGAATCGACTTATTCGGCAACCCTGAGATTATCGACGATCCCGCGCACCCCCTCGACGGAACGGGCAATGCCCAGAACCTTCTCCTTCTGCCCCGGGGTTCCCACAATGCCGGTGAGGGTCACCTTGCCGGCGTAGACATCGACATCGATGTTGAGGGATTTGATGCCCGGCTCCTGGACCAGCTTCGCCTTGATCCTGGCGCCGAGAACCTTGTCGTCCGTGGCCTCGCCGATGGTACGGCTGCCCAGGCGCAGCTCGTTCTTCACCTGCCTGACCCCCTCCACCCGGCCGGATACCGCCACCGCCCTGGCAATCTCGGCCTGGCTGTCGAGGAAGCCGGAAAGGATGACCACGCCGCGCAGGGTATCGACGTCGATATTCCTGGCCTTGACCGTTTTCTCGGCAATGAGGGCGGTTTTTACCCTGGTGGTGATGGTGGCGTCATCAAGAACTTCCCCGGCGGAACGCTCGTCGGTGGCCACCTTGTAGCCGCCGGCTGCGCCCCCTCCCACCGCGGCCGCGGTGCAGCCGGAAAGAGCAAGGGCTGCGACGAGAAAAAGCAGGAACCAGCCACGCGTCATGCTTCGGACCATAGCGCACCTCCTCTCACTTGTTTTTCTTCTTTTTTTTCTGTCCTGGCGGATATTTGCTCTTGTGGGAGGCAAAGTCCGTATAGGGGCGGTCGCTCTCCATCTCGATATCCACCGAGTGGCCCAGCCTCACCTTGAATTCGTAAGGCAGGGAAGCACTCATCCGCCACTCGCTGCCGGAAAGATAAAAATAGAGGCCCCGCCCCGCATCAAAGTAGACATGGGAGTCGGGATAGTAGCGGTAACTGTACTTTCTCCGGTAGCCATGGGCCGGGGCATGGGGCGGCGGGCCGCCCTGTCGGACCTGGGCGGGAGCGCGGTCATCCGCGGGGACGTTCACCGCCACCGAGCCGCCATACGGCCAGCAGGCGGAGAGAAAGGCGAGGGATAAAAGGGCGGAAACCAGGGTACGCCAGGACGTGAACGTGTACATAGCTTGCCTCCATGCATGCGAATAGATTATCTATCTTAGCCACTCTTCCCCGGAGACGCAAAGCATAATCACAGACAAGACCTCTCCCGCCTCTTCAGGCCGGCAAAAAAAAGCTTGCCCGAAAAACGCTTCCGGGAAAAGATGGGAGACGATTTCAGCCCCTCTTCCGCCCAGAAACACACAAACGAAGGAACTCTGCCCCTATGCGCGGCGACGACAAAAAAAACAGCCCACTGCCGCCTTCCTGGCCTGAACTCACCATCTCCTGCCTCTTCTGCGGGGGCAGGGCGGAGCTGAAGGGGCGCTGACAGCGGGCACGAGTTCTCTGCACGGAGTGCGGGATGGAATCGGCGGTCGAGGTGTACGGCGCGCAGATCGAGGCATGGCGGGAAGCGGTCTATGCCTGCCTGCGCACGGAGGCGGGAATGGGCAAAACAACGGCGGGAAGGACTACAAACGGTAGGTCTTGAAGAGAGCCAACCGCACCGGGCAGGAACAGGTAAAAATTCCGCCGTACCTCTGCTGGTAAGGACACTCCTCCTGAGCGGCGGGGCCGCTGAAATAAAAAGCCTCCGCCCCCAGCGGCAGCGCGGGACGGCAATATATCTCTTCCCTCAGGCAGCGGTTATTTTTGGGGCAGAGGACGGCTTGCCCGATCTCGTCTTCAAAAATAAGGATCTCCTCCCTGGATGTTTTTTTATCAAAAACACCATTCCACGCGGCCAGCGCCCCGTCAATACTGAAAAAATACCGAAACCCGGCCTACCGCAGGGCAAAAACACGCACAACTGGCCAGGATGATTATTTTTTTTGCAATCCCCCCCTGACTATGGCAGGCCAGCGAGAAAAATTGCAATAGCGGTTTACGGACGGGCCAATATCGGGTAAAGGTACATATTTCGTTCGCCTCTTGCCCCAGCCAGGCTGGGGAGTGCTTTTCAACGACTACCAGAACCGGAGACAGACACCAATGGGAGAGAATTATTTCAACAGTTTGCCGCTGCGTCTGCAGCTTGAGGAGCTTGGCCAGTGCCGTTTCATGGACGCGTCCGAATTCAACGGCGTGAAGGCCCTGAAGGGCAAGAAGATCGTCATCGTCGGTTGCGGTGCCCAGGGGCTCCACCAGGGCCTCAACCTCCGCGACAGCGGCTTGGACGTCTCCTACGCCCTGCGCGAGGAGGCGATCAAGACCAAGCGCCAGTCCTTTAAGAACGCCTCCGGCAACGGCTTTGCCGTGGGCACCTTCGCGGAGCTGATCCCCAAGGCGGACCTGGTCATCAACCTCACCCCGGACAAGCAGCACACCAGCGTCATCAACGCGGTCATGCCCCTGATGAAGAAGGGCGCGGCCCTTTCCTACTCCCACGGCTTCAATATCGTCGAGGAGGGCATGCAGATCCGGAAGGACATCACCGTGATCATGGTCGCCCCCAAGTCGCCCGGCACCGAGGTACGCGAGGAATACAAACGCGGCTTCGGGGTTCCCACCCTGATCGCCGTGCACCGCCAAAACGACCCCAAGGGCATCGGCTGGGATCTGGCCAAGGCCTACGCCTGCGGCACCGGCGGCGACCGGGCCGGCGTGCTGGAGTCCTCCTTTGTCGCCGAGGTGAAGAGCGACCTGATGGGCGAGCAGACCATCCTCTGCGGCATGCTCCAGACCGGCTCGCTACTCTGCTACGACAAGATGATCGAGAAGGGCATCGACAGCGGCTATGCCTCCAAGCTCGTCCAGTACGGCTGGGAAACCATCACCGAGGCGCTCAAGCACGGCGGCATCACCAACATGATGGACCGGCTCTCCAATCCGGCCAAGATCAAGGCCTTCTACCTCGCCGAGGAGCTGAAGGAGATCATGCAGCCGCTTTTCGAAAAGCACATGGACGACATCATGAGCGGCCATTTCTCCAAAACCATGATGGAGGACTGGGCCAAGGGCGACAAGAATCTCCTCAAGTGGCGGGCCGCCACCGCCAAGACCGCCTTCGAAAAATCCACCTCCACCAAGAAGAAGATCAGCGAGCAGGAGTACTTCGACAACGGCATCCTCATGGTGGCCATGGTCAAGGCGGGCGTCGAGCTGGCCTTCGACACCATGGTTTCCGCCGGCATCAAGGAGGAGAGCGCCTACTACGAATCGCTGCACGAGGTGCCGCTCATCGCCAACACCATCGCCCGGAAGAAGCTCTACGAGATGAACGTGGTCATCTCCGACACCGCCGAGTACGGCTGCTACCTCTTCTCCCACGCCGCGGTGCCGCTGCTGGCCAAGTTCATGAAGAAGATCGACACCGACGTGATCGGCAAGGGTCTTTCCGGCAAGGACAACAGCGTGAGCAACATCGAGCTGGTCCGGGTCAACGAGGCGATCCGCTATACCGGCGTGGAAAACGTCGGCGCGGAGCTCCGCTCCTTCATGGGCGCCATGAAGCCCATCCTCTAAGAAAACCGGCCCCGGCCGGAAAAACGCTGTGCAGAAAAAAAACGCCCGCGGGTTTTCAGCCCCGGGCGTTTTTTTATGGTGCGAGGGAAAAGCCCTCCCTACCGCAGCCTGATGGAGGCGGTCCGCTCGCTGATCCCCTTGAGGAGCACCTCCTTGTTGTAGGCGGCGATCACGTCCCGGCGCTTGAGCATCCCCACCACCCAGCGGTTGTCGGCATCCTCCACCACCGGGATCTCCTCCAGCCCCTTGGCATCGAAAAGGGTCATGGCGGTATAAAGATTGTCGTCCGGCGTGAGCATCACCACCTTGCGAGTGCAGATATTGCCCACCCTGGCCGTCAGGCGCAGCTCCTCGTCATGCAGGATGCTCTTCACGTCCTGCAGGGAGACCACCCCGGTCATGCGCCCTGTCTCGTCGATCACCGGAAAATAGAAACTGTCCTCGGCCATGCTGAAGATCTTCAGCAACTGGTCCACATTGGCCTTCTCGCTGATGAAATCCACATCCTCGGTGATGACCTTGCCCACCCTGATGGACTTCATCACCGCCGTCTCCCTGCCCTCGTGGATATCGATGCCCTCCCGACCGAAATCCACGGTGTCGATGGAATCGGGATTGAGCTTTGCCGCCACCACCACGCCGATGATGCTCGAAAGCATGATCGGCACGATGATCAGGTAGTTGCCGGTCATCTCGAAGAGCAGGAAGATGGCGGTGAGCGGCGCATGCGTCACCGAGGCGAGGAAGGCGCCGATGCCCACCGCCGCGTAGGCGCCGGGATTGGCCGTGTACTGGGGAAGGAGCTGATGGGCAAGGCCGCCGAAGACCCCGCCCACGGCGGAGCCGATGAAGAGCGCGGGGGCGAAGACGCCGCCCGCGCCGCCGGAACCCAAGGTGAGCGAAGTGGCGAGAATCTTGCAAAAAACCAGGGCAAGCATCGTCCAGAGCACCCCATGGCCGGCCAAAATTTCGGCGATGTACTCGTAGCCGTCACCCATGACCTGCGGGAAGGCAATGGCGATAAGACCGACAAACAGGGCGCCGAGCAGCGGCTTGAGCTGCGGATGGAGAGGCAGAATGTGAAAGCGGTCGCGGACCCGGTAAAAAACATGGATATAGAGCACGGCGACCAGCCCCATGACCACTCCCATCAATGAATAGAGAGGCACCTCGACCAGGGAATTGACGAGATGATAGGGCGGGATCGGAAAGGCGGGCAGGGCCCCGTAGTAAGCCCGGGAGGCGACGGTGGCCATGGCCGAGGAGATGACCAGGGCGGCGAAGGAGCCGATTTCGTAAGTGCCGAGCAGGACGATCTCCGCCGCGAAAAAGACCCCGGCAATGGGGGCGTTGAACATGGCGGCCACGCCGCCCGCGCAGCCGGCGGCGATGAACACCTTCATCCTGCTGCCGGAGACCCGAAAAAACTGGCCCACCTGCGAGCCCACCGCCCCGCCCACCTGGGCGATGGGCCCCTCGACCCCGGCAGAGCCGCCGGTGCCGATGGTGAGCGAGCAGGAGAGGATCTTGAGGACAATGGTACGGAAGCGGATGATGCCGCCCTCCAGGTTCACCTGGCGCAAAAACCTCGGAAAGCCGTAGCCGTTGACCTCGCCGGGAAAAAGCAGGGAGAGAGGGATGAGCAGCAGCATGCCGCAGATGGGCAGCAGGGGCAGAAGAAGGAGATGGAGCCCACCCCGGTCGATGGCGAGAAGAGCAAAGCCGGACTTGAAGATATGCTGGCGGACCAGCTCCACGCAGCTCCGGAAGAGAATATTGGCGCCGCCGGCCGCAAGGCCGATGGCGGCGGCAATGGCGATCATCTTGAAACTTTCCCCGGGCAGCAGCTTCCTGATTCGTGTCTTCATGTCTTTTCCGGGGTTTCGCAGCCCAGGACGGCGGCCTGAAAGAGAAAATAATCATCGGTCATCCCGGCGATGAAATCGCGGACAATTGCCGCCGGCTTCGACTCTTCGGCGTATGGCGGCGCCTGCTCCAGGAGAAAATCACGGAAGATCGGCGAGGAGCTCCGCCGCCCTTCAAGATCGGCGAGAAGGGAGTCGAACAGCACCCTGTAACAGTTTCCTATCTTCCCGAACTCTTTCTTGATCGCCGGGTTCAGGTAGATGCGTTCGTAGTTGAACTCTTTCAACTCCCGGAGCCGTTCCGAAACCTCCTCGCCAAAGGCGACGGTATCCGCACCCACGCTGCTGGTGATCAGATCGGTGACCAGACGATAGACGATGCTGCCGTTGGTCTCGCCAAGGGCCTCGCGGCAGCGGGCGGGGATATCGTCGCGGCGGATGAGCTTCAGTTCGATGGCGTCCTCGATATCCCGGCCGATGTAGGCGATGGTGTCGGAAAACCGCACCACGCAGCCCTCCAGGCTCATGGGGACAAGATCCAGGCCGGGATCGCTCTCCTTGGCGCGAAACTGGGCGTCGAAATCGGCAAAGGTCTTGCCGCGCCGGGGAGCAAGCGAGCGGTTGTGGATCTCGCCGTCGTGGCAGATGATGCCGTCCAGGGTCTGCAGGCTCAGATTCCAGCCCCGGCCCCGCCGTTCGATCTTCTCCAGAAACTGGACGCTCTGCAGGTTGTGCTGGAAGGAAGGCAGGCCGTGTTCGCGGCAGAGCCCGTCCAGCACCTTTTCCCCGTCGTGGCCAAAGGGAGGATGCCCGATATCGTGGCCCAGGGCGATGGCCTCG
>DDXK01000131.1:18518-29815 GCA_002347185.1 Desulfobulbaceae bacterium UBA2262
CCCGGTGGGTGATATGATCGTTCTTGATCATGTAGAAAACCTGGGTCTTGTCGATGTAGCGCGTGTAGGAACGGGAATGGAGGATGCGGTCGCCGTCGGCGGCAAAGGCCTGCCGGTGGTCGTGCGGAGCGGGATCGGGAATACGGCGCAGCGCCTCCCTGCTCAGGGCGGCGAACGGGGAGAGGCGGCGGGACTCGAGCTGGTCCAGCTCGTCCTTCATGGCCAGCAGTCGCTGATCGGTTGCATGGGGCATGGGCTTTCTTCCTGGTTCGCGGTTGCGGCGCAAAAAAAGCATTATAGCCGAGCCGTTCCGCCAGGACAACCCATTGCTTACCCGGCGCCGCGCGGAGGATACCCCACCCTTTTTCGGCAAAATTCCCAGTGTTCTTTTTTTGCGAAATAGGCAATACTACCTAGAGGCTTCTCTGGCGGCTCCCTGCCGCAAAGGGTACCCCTTTTGCTTTCGCATACCCTGACAGAAGGAATTCCGGTGTCTGAACCCGCCCCGCTCACCATAGTCACCCATCCCGGCTACGCTGCCCACGACACCGGCGGCGGCGAGCACCCGGAGACCCCGGAACGGCTGCGCGTTCTTCTCGCCAGCCTGGCGGCCTCACCCCTGGGACCCACACTGCGCCGGGTGGAACCCGGCAAGGCGGGCCGCGACTGGCTCACCACCTTTCACGACGAGGAGTACCTCTTCCGCTTCGAGGAAAGCGCCCTTTCCGGCAAAACCTACATCGATCACCCGGACAATCAGATCTGCTACGAAACCTATGAAACCGCGCTCCTTGCCGCCGGCGCCGGCCTTGCCGGCATCGACCTGCTGGAAAAGGGCGCGAACCAGGTGTTCTGCGCCCTGCGGCCGCCCGGACACCACGCCGAACGCAACATGGCCCTGGGCTTCTGCTTCCTGAACAACAGCGTGCTGGCCGCCCGTTACTGGCAGCAGCGGCACGGCCGGCGAAAGATTGCCGTCATCGACTGGGATGCCCATCATGGCAACGGCATCCAGAGCGCCTTCGAGGAGGACCCCGAGGTCTTCTACATCAGCATCCACGAACATCCCACCTTCAGTTTTCCCGGCAGCGGCTACGCCGAGGAGACCGGCACCGGCAGGGGCAAGGGAACCACCCTCAACATCCCCCTGCCGCCCGGCGCCGGCGACCAGCTGGTCCTCCAGGCCTTCAGGCAGAAGATCCGCCCGGCCCTGGCCGCCTTCCGGCCGGAAAGGATCATCGTTTCCGCCGGCTTCGACGGCCATCTCCAGGACGACATGTCCGGTCTTGCCTACAGCACGGAGCTCTACGCCTGGCTCGGCGGCGAGATGGCAGCCCTGGCCGGCGAATACTGCCAGGGCAAGCTGCTTTCCATCCTCGAAGGCGGCTACCACCTGGCCAGTCTTGCCGAGAGCGCCACCGCCTATCTCAGCACCCTTTCCACCCCTGCGAGCAAAGAGGACAAACCATGTTCATCACCGACTACATGACCCATAACCCCGTCACCGTGTCGCCCGAAACACCGCTGCCTGCGGTGCGGGCGCTTCTGCAAGGCGGAAAATTCCGCCACCTGCCGGTGGTTGCCGCCGATGGCCGCCTGCTGGGCATAGTCACCGACCGCGACCTGCGCTCGGCCTTTCCCTCTTCGGTGCTTTCCGAGGAAAAGGCCCGGTCCTGCCTGGTCGAGCTGGACCATACCCCGGTCAGCGCCATCATGACCCGGGCCGCCTTCACCCTCACCCCCATGGCCACCCTGGACGACGCCCTCATCCTCCTCGACCGGGAAAAAATCGGGGCCATGCCGGTGGTGGACGAGGAGGAGCGGGTGATCGGCATCTTCACCACCCGTGATCTCATTGCCGCCTACCGCCGTGTTTTCGGCCTCGGCGAGAGAGGCAGCGCCATGATCGTGGTCCGGCCCGACGGCAAACGCAAACCGCTTTCCCGGATCGCCAGGGTGCTGGAGGAACACGAAATCCGTTTCACCCGCCTGCTCCGCACCGAGGGAAAGGAGGGCGAACCCGGCAGCATCTTCCTGCGGGTCAACACCTTCAACATCAGCGCCGTGCACAACGCCCTGCGGGAGGCGGGCTTCTCCTGCGGGAGCGGCGAGACAACCCAGGGCGAAGATGAAAAAATCAAAATAAAGAATGCTGAATCGGCATAGAACGAACTGCTTCCGCAGCCTTCATTATTTCTCCCAAAGGAGAGACCATGCTCGACAAACTCTTCACCCCGCAAGCCATTGCCGTCCTCGGCGCCTCGCGCACCCCGGGCAAGGTCGGGCACGATATCGTGGCCAACCTCATATCCGGCGGCTATCAAGGGCAAATACTGCCGGTCAATCCCGCTGCCGAGGAGATTCTTGGCCTGCCCTGCCTGAAAAGCATCAAAGAGGCCACTGACCGGATCGATCTCGCCATCGTCGTCCTGCCCGCCCGGCTGGTGCTGGCCGCGGTCCAGGAGGCCCTGGAGGCCGGGGTGGCCGCCATTGTGGTCATCACCGCCGGCTTCAAGGAAACCGGCAAGGAGGGGGCGGAGCTGGAGGCGCGCATCGCCGAGCTCTGCCGAAACCGCAAGGTGCCGCTCCTCGGCCCCAACTGCCTGGGGCTTATCAACACCGAGCACAGGATGAACGCCTCCTTTGCCGCCCGCATGCCGCAATCGGGCGGCATCTCGGTAATTTCCCAATCCGGGGCCCTGTGCACCGCAATCCTGGACCTCGCCGCCGGCCGCCACCTCGGCATCGGCAAGATGGTGAGCCTGGGCAACAAGGCGGTCCTCACCGAGGGTGACCTTCTCCTTGCCCTGGCCGCCGATGAGCAGAGCCGGGTGATCATCGCCTATCTCGAGGACATCGCCTGCGGCGACGAGTTTGTCAAGGCGGCCACCGAGGCGGCCACCGCCAAGCCGGTGGTCATTCTCAAGGCCGGCACCACCGCGGCCGGGCAACGGGCCGCCTCCTCCCATACCGGCGTGCTGGCCGGGGCCGAGATCGCCTACGGCGCCGCCTTCAAGCGCTCCGGCGTCATCCGGGCCGACAGCTTCGAAGCCCTCTTCGACTACGCCACCCTGCTGGCCATGCAACCCCTGCCCAAGGGTAACAGAATCCTGATCATCACCAACGCCGGCGGTCCGGGCACCATGGCCGCCGACGCCGTGGAAAAGGCGGGCATGGTGGTGACGAGCATCGACCGCAACCTCGCCACGGCCCTGCGGGCCAGACTGCCCGCCGCGGCCAGCGTCGGCAACCCCATCGACGTGCTGGGCGACGCCGAGCCGGCCCGTTACGTGGCCGCCCTGACCGCCGCCCAGGACGATCCGGCCGTGGACGCCATCGTGGTGATCCTCACCCCGCAGGCCATGACCAGGCCCGCGGAAACGGCCCGGGCCATTGCCGGCTGCCTTTCCGGCGACAAGCCGGTGGTGGCCGCCTTCATGGGCGGGGCCGACGTAATGCCCGGCCGCGACGAGCTGGTCGCCGCCGGCCTGCCCGACTACCCTTCGCCGGAAAGAGCGGTGGCGGCGCTGAAGGCCATGGTGGAATACGCGGCCTGGCGCAGAAGGCCGCCCCGGATCGTCACCCGCTTCCCCGTGAACCGGCGACGGGTGGAACGCATCATCACCAGAAGGCTCAGGACCAACCGCCTGCAGATCGGCGAGGTCAAGGCCAAGAGCATCCTCGATGCCTATGGCTTCCAGATCCCGGACGGCTACCTGGCCACCAAGGCGAGCGAGGCGGTGGAGATCGCCGAACGCATCGGCTATCCGGTGGCCATGAAAATCGTCTCTCCGGACATCATCCACAAATCAGACCTGGGCGGCGTCCGGCTCAACGTGACCAACAGCGAAGGGGTGGAGGACGCCTACGACCTGATGATGCTCCGCATCGCCCAGCGGGCGCCGGAGGCCTGGATCGAGGGGATCTATGTGGAAAAGATGCTGGCCCGGGGGTTGGAGGTGATCATCGGCATGAACCGCGACCCCCAGTTCGGCCCCATGCTCATGTTCGGCCTGGGCGGCATCTTCGTCGAGGTGATGAAGGACGTCACCTTCCACCTGGCCCCCATCACCCGTGAGGAGGCGATCCAGATGCTGATGAGCACCCGCTCCTACGAGATTTTGAAGGGCAAGCGCGGCCACCGCGGCGTGGACCTGGCCGCCATCGCCACCGGCCTGCAGCGGATCAGCCAGCTCACCACCGATTTTCCCCAGATCGCCGAGCTGGATATCAATCCCTTCATCGTCGGCGAGGTCGGCACCGAACCGGTGGTGGCGGACGCCCGCATGAGCCTGCACGCCATGGAGAGCAAGTCATGAAGAGCGCAAACAGCTACGACAGCGACTGGCAGCAGAAGTATCACGATATGCTGGCCACTCCCGCCCAGGCCGCGGCCCGCATCAAACCCGGCCAGCGGGTCTTCATCGGCACCGCCTGCGCCGAGCCGGTCCTGCTGGTCAAGGCCCTCACCGAACGGGCCGGCGAGCTGGCCGACGTGGAGATCATCCAGCTCCTCACCAAGGGCGATGCCCCTTACGCCAGCAGCAAGCTGGCCGACTGCTTCTCGGTGAACAGCTTCTTCATCGGCAGCAACATCCGCGCGCATATTCAGCAGGGTCTGGGCAACTACACGCCCATCCTCCTCTCCGACATCCCGACCCTCTTCAGTTCCGGCCAGCTTCCCATCGACGTGGCCCTCATCCAGGTGACGCCGCCCGACAGCCGCGGCAAGGTGAGCCTGGGGGTATCAGTGGATATCGTGAAAAGCGCGGCGGAAAACGCCTCCCTGGTCATCGCCCTGGTCAACCCCCTGATGCCAAAGACCCTGGGCGACAGCTTTCTGGACATCTACGACCTCGACCTCCTGGTGCCGGCGGAAACTCCGGTCATTGAAAGGGAAACCCAGCCGGTCTCCGAGGACACCAGGCGCATCGGCGAGCATATCGCCGCCCTGATCGAGGACGGCTCCACCATCGAGTTCGGCATCGGCCGCATCCCCCATGCCCTGGTGGAGTTCCTCAAGGAGAAAAAGGATCTCGGCATCCATACCGAGATGCTCACCGATTCCATCATCGACCTGGTGGAATCGGGCGCGGTCACCGGCAACCGGAAAAGCACCGACAAGGGCCGGATCGTGGCCAGCTTCTGCATGGGCACCCAAAAACTCTACGACTACATCGACAACAACCCGCTCTTCTGCTTCCGGCCCACCGAATACGTCAACGACTCCTACATCATCGGCAAGCAGCACAAGATGGTGGCCATCAACATGGCCCTCGAAATCGACCTCACCGGCCAGGTCTGCGCCGATTCCCTGGGCTCTCTCTTCTACTCGGGGATCGGCGGCCAGGTGGATTTCAACCGGGGCGCCTCCCGCTCCACTGACGGCAAGCCGATCATCGCCATGGAATCGACGGCGAAAGGCGGCAGCGTCTCGCGCATCGTCACCTGCCTGACCCCGGGCGCCGGCGTGGTCACCACCCGTGGCGAGGTCCATTACGTGGCCACGGAATACGGGGTCGCCTACCTGCACGGCAAGAGCGTGCAGGAACGGGCCCTGGCCCTGATCAGCATCGCCCACCCGAAATTCCGGGAACGACTCTTCCGGGAAGCCCTGGAGGCAAAATACCTTCGCCAGGATCTTGCCGAGGTGGAGGGCCGCTTCATGATCGCCTCCCAGGAGATGAACACCACCATGCTCCTGGAGGACGGCACCCAGATCAACTTCCGGCCGGTGCACCTCACCGACGAACCGCGAATGCGGGACATCCTCTACGCCCTTTCCCAGGAGACCCTCTACTACCGCTTCATGACCCACAGCCAGCGCTTCGGTCACAAGCAGATCCAGAACTTCGTCTACATCGACCACCGCAAGGACGCGGCCATCGTCGGCACCGTCCCCGAGGCGCACGGCGAGGAGATCATCGCCATCGGCCGCTACTATCTGGATGCCAAGACCAACCGGGCCGAGGTGGCCTTTGTGATCCGCGACGAATGGCAGAACAAGCACATCGGCACCTTTCTTTTCCGCCACCTGGTCACCATTGCCAAGCGAAACGGCATCGCCGGCTTTTCCGCCGAGGTGCTCCGCGACAACAAGCGGATGCAGGCCATCTTCCTCCACTGCGGCTTCAAGGTGAAAAGCAGTCTGGAGGAGGACGTTTACAGCTTCCAGATCGATTTCTGATCGGGTATCATGCTCTCCCCTGACCAAGCCAACGGAGAGGAGCCAGGCATGACCAGCCATGACAGCACCGCCCCCACACGCATCCTTCTGGTCGAGGACGTGGATTTCAACCAGGAGATCCTCGCCGACCTGCTCGCCCTGCGCGGCTGGCAGGCCGTGGTGGCGAAAAGCGGCGAAGAGGCCGTGGAAAGGCTGAGCGTCGACCCGGACTTCCAACTCATCCTCATGGACATCGGCCTGCCGGGCATGGATGGTTTCGAAACCGCCAGAACGATCCGCAGGAATCCGGCCTGCGCCGAAATTCCCATCCTCGCCCTCACCGCCGATCCGGCGCCATTGCGCGGGCAGGCCCTGGCCGCCGGACTCGCCGGCTGCCTCGAAAAGAACTTCGACCAGGAGGCCCTGCACGCGGCCATCGAAAGGCGGCTGCCCCCCGCTCCTCCGGAGCGCGGTTCCAGACAGCCGGGGCGGCCGGCAGAGAGCCCACCCCGCATCCTCGATTGCGACTTCCTTGCCAGCATCTATGGGAATGATGGGGCCATCCGCCGCATCGCCAGAGCCTTTTTCGCCGACACCATCCCTCTGCTGGCGCGCCTGGCCGAAGCCATGGCCCGTAACGACAGGCAGGAGTCCCTGGCCTGCTGCCACAGCCTCAAGGGCGCGGCCGTCATCTTCACCGCCGGAGCCCTGGTCCGCCGGGTGGAGGAACTCGACCGGCACCTGCGGGAAGAGACGATAGAGGCGGCGCTTGCCAGCCACCGCGAAGTGGAGAAAGCCCATGCCGCCCTGGTCACTCTGGTGGAGCAGAGGTTTTCCGAGGCAGCGCTCCCGCAGCCCTGAGGCCTGCCAGCCCCTTCTCCCTCCCTCAGCCAGAAAGGCCGCGCGCACGGCAAAACGACCCGCCGGCACTCTTCGGTTGCAATCAAGTCGCGGCCTGGGCCATAATCAGGCAAGAGACAAACTTCCCGAGCATGGCGCCTGCCTGTGCGCCTGCTTTCTCTCCATTGTGCCTGGGGTGCGCCATGATGCCGGAAAAAACGCGATTCCTTCCCCCGAAATGGGTTGCCGTTGCGCTCTGCCTCCTTTCCTTCCTCGCCATTTCCCCGACGCCGCCCGTGCCGGCGGCCTCCGCCCCGCTCAAGGCCACCATCGCCACGGGCGTCCAGTACAAGCCGATCCTCGACCTCGCCCGGCAGCTGGGTTTCTTCTCTGAACAGGATCTCGAGGTGACGGTAACCGCCCATGTGCAAGGCAAGCCGATCATGGAGCAGATGTTCGCCGGAAAAAGCGACTTCGCCATCACGGTGGAGACCCCGGTGGTGCACTTCGCCCTGCTCCGGGATGATTTCCGCATCCTCGCCTCGGTTGGGACAAACGAAAACATCCAGCGCATCCTCGCCCGCAAGGATCAAGGGATCATGCTCCCCGCGGATCTGAAGGGCAGGCGCATCGGGGTGCCGCCCAACACCGGCACCCATTTCTTCACCGATCTCTTCCTGCGCAAGCACGGCATCCTCCCGGAAGAAGTTTCCTGGGTCTTCCGGGAGGGGCGGGAGCTGCCCGAGCTGCTTTCCTCGGGCAGCGTGGACGCCATAGCCATTGTCGTCCAGGGCGCCCTCCCTTCCCAGCGCTCCCTCGGCCCGAAGCTCGTCGTCTTCAGCGAGGCAGGCCTCTGCCACTCCAATTTCCTCCTCATGGCCATGCAGGATTCCCTCAAACGCCAGCCGGAAAAGGCGGAGCGGCTGCTCCGTGCCCTGCGCAAAATCGAGCACTACCTGGAGGCCCACCCCGAAGTACTAGTCCGCCTGCTCGTGGAGACGCAAGGGTTTGCGGAAGAGGATGCCCGCCGGCTCGCCGCCGACTACCGCTTTCAGGTCAACCTGCCCCGGGTGCTGCTCCTGACCCTGGAGGACAATGCCCGCTGGGCCCTGGATAACGGCTTCAGCACCGGAAAAAGGATCCCCAGTTTCAGCGATTTCTTCGAACCGGCCCCGCTGCGGCGGCTCGATCCCGACACCATCGACTATGAATAGGCAGGCAGCCATGCAGTCCTTTTCCCCCTGCCGCCCCCTGGCCACCCTTCTCCTGCTGCTCCTCGCCCTGCCTCTGCCGGGCTGCCGGGATCGGCAACCCGGAGGCGAAAGCGCCACCAGACAGAAGGCCAAACTTTCCGTTTGCATGGGCGGCATGGTTTCCGTCCTGCCCATCATCGCCCAGGCCCAGGAATTGGACCTTCGGGAAGGAATTTCCCTCAGCATCCAGCAGCGCAAGGATGGCAAGCTGGCCATGGACGCGGCCATGGCCGGCGAATGCGACTTCGCCATCAACTCCGAACCCCCCATCGTGCAGCTGGCCTTCGCGCAGGACGATTTCGTCATCCTGGCGGCGGTGATGGCCTCCGGCAACGCTTCGAAAATCATCGCCCGCCAGGACCGGGGGATAACGAGCGCCGACGACCTCAGAGGCAAGCGGATCGGGGCCCGCCGCTTCATCCTCTCCCATTTTTTTCTGGGCATGTATCTCCAGAAGCACGGCATCGACGCCAACGAGACAGAGATCCTCTTCTTCGAATCCCGCGAACTCCCGCAGGCCCTGGCCGGCGGACAGATCGACGCCTATGCCAGCGCCGACACCTACATCATCCAGGGCAAGCAGCTTCTGGGCGAGAAGGCGGTTGTCCTCAGCGAACCCGACCTCTGTTACAACGGCAGCTACCTCAGCGCCCGCCGCGCCTGGGTCGACGCCAACCCCGATCTGGTCCGCCGCCTCCTCTCCGCCCTGCTGGCGGCGGAGGAATATCTCCGGGAGCATCCCGGCCAGACAAAGGCCATGCTCGCAGAGCGGCTCGGCCTGCCGGCCGCAGAAATCGAGGCCATCTTCGCCGACTCCCGCTTCGAAGTGAGCCTGCCGCAGCCGCTGCTCCTTTCCTTCGAGGACCAGGCCCGCTGGCAGATCGCCACCGGGCAGACGGAAAACGGGAAGCAGCCAAATTTCCTCGATTTTTTCCGTCCGGAATTCCTTCGCGAACTGAGGCCCGGGGCGGTCACCATCAAGAAATGAGCCCCAGGCCAGGAAAACGCGGCCGGCGAAATCTTTGCTTGCGCCCCCGTCCGGGGCTGGGCGATAATTGCCGGTATGGGGACCGCCGCGCACGCTCGCGCCGGCTGCCCGGCCCCGACTCCCTCCACCCCCGCCAGAGGTGCTCACGATGACCTGCCCTTTCCCGCTCGCAAGCGCCCAATGGGTCCGCCTCGCCCTCTGCGCCCTCTGCCTCCTCTGGCCCGCGCCCGCGCCTGCCGCGCCCCCCTTGCAAAAAGTGACAATCGCCACCGGCGCTCCGCCGCTGCCCCTGCTCGAACTCACCACCAGGCAGGGCTACTTTGCCGAGGAGGGGCTGGAAGTACTCCTGCAAAAACATGTGCTGGGCAAGGAGGGCCTTGAGCGGATGCTGGCCGGCGAATGCGACTTCGCCATCCTTGCCGCCCCGCCGGTGGTCCACTACGGTTTTGGCCGCGATGATTTTCGCGTCATCGCCTCGATCTTCCACAACAGCGACATCAATCAGATCGTGGCGCGCAAGGATCGCGGCATCCTGACCCCCGGCGATCTCAGGGGCATGCGCATCGCGGTGGCCAGAAACACCGCGCCCCATTTCTTTGCTGACCTCCTGCTGAGCAAGCATGGGATAGGCTCCGAAGAGGTGACCTGGATTTTCGCCAAGGGTGTGGAGCTCCCCGATCTCCTGCGCAGGGGCGGCGCCGACGCCGTCGCCACCGTGAACCAGCAGGCTTTCAGTCTCGCCAGAAAGCTTGGCCGCGAAAGGGCCAGCCTCTTTCACGATCCGGGCATCTGCCACAACAATATCATCCTGGTTGCGAAGAAGGAAACCCTGGCCAGCCGCCCGGAGCTGGCCGACCGCCTGCTCCGGGCGCTGCTGAAGACGGAAAAATATCTGGCCCGCAATCCGGACGAACTGCCGCGGCTCTTCGTCAACGACCCCGAAATCGACGAGACCGAAGCCCGCCTCCTGGCCAGCTCCTATTATTTCAAGATCAGTCTGCCCCACGTTCTCCTGCTGGGAATGGAGGACATTGCCCGCTGGTCCTTGAGCAACGGCCTTGCCACGGCCACGAAGCCCGTCAACTTCCTCGACCTCATCGATCCGGCCCCCCTGCGCCGGGTGGCGCCGGAGGCCGTCACCCTCGAAAAGGCGGGCAGCAGATGAGGCCAGTCATTGCCCCGCCCACTTCCCGGCCAGGGCCCCCGACCCTGCTTCCTGCCTGGACCGGCCAGGGCCGCCCCGCGCCAACAGAGAGGGAGGCGCCATGAAGATTAGGGACAAGCTCCTCTTCATCGCGATCCTGCCCCTGGTGCTTGCCCTGGTGGTCGGCAGCATCCAGTACCACAATGCCAACGCCATCCAGCAGCATACCGAAAAGGCCAGGCTTGCCGACGAGCTCTACAAGATGATGGCGAGCCTCACCCAGCTGACCACCGAATACCACATGTTTTACGAAGAGCGGGCCCGGGAACAGTGGCTGCGCCTGCACGCCGGGATGGGGAAAAAGCTGGAGGAGGTCACCCCGCTCTTCGCCTCCCCCAATGAACAGGAGATACTCGCCAATGCCAGGCGGAGCCACAAAACCCTCTCCTACCTCTTCGAGCAGTACGGGCCGCACCGGCCCCATCAGAACGACGCCTCCTGGCGGAAATACGCCGAACGGATCACCAGCCGCATCCTGCAGGAGCAGGAGCTGTTCATGCCGGAGCTGGAGCGGCTGCACGGCATCAACCACGTCGCGGCCCTCACTCTTGGCCACCGGCAATCACGCCTCTTCGGGATTTTCCTCATCGGGCTGGCGCTGACCATTCCGGTGAGCGTCGCCCTGGTCTTCCGCTCCTTCTCCCGGCCCCTGCAGGAGGTACAGAAAGGGATGCAGGCCTTTGCCGCCGGCGAGCAGGGCTATCGGATCAGGGCCACGGCCAAGGACGAAATCGGCGAGGTGGCCCGCGCCTTCGACCAGATGGCCGAGCAGCGCACCAGGGCGCTTCTGGCCCGGCAGGAGGCGGAACAGATGCTTGTCCACCAGTCGCGGCTGGCGGCCATGGG
>DDXK01000077.1 GCA_002347185.1 Desulfobulbaceae bacterium UBA2262
TGCCCCCGCCCACCCGGGAGTCGATATTCTTTATCGCCGTGCGGCAGCGATCGGCCAGCGTCTTGCCGAGCAGGCGACGGAGGCGCCTGGCGCGGCGCTCGATGACCGCCAGAGGCATGGAAAGCATGGCCAGGGTGGGGATCTGCGCCAGGGCCTTTTCTTCGTCAAAATAGAGGCGCAGGACGGCCTCAAGCCCGGCCAGGGTGAATTTGTCGATGCGCAGCGCCCGATTCATTGGATTTTTCTTGATGGCGTCGATGTACCTGCGCTTGCCGAGGATCAATCCGGCCTGCGGCCCCCCCAACAGCTTGTCGCCGCTGAAGGTGACCACGTCCACCCCGGACTTGACAACCTCGCCGACCGTGGGCTCCCTGGAAAGGCCAAAGCGGGAAAGATCCACCAGGCAGCCGCTGCCCAGATCCTCCATGACCGGCAGACCATGCTTCTCGCCCAGGGCAACCAGCTCGGGCAAGGGAACTTCGGAGGTAAAGCCGATCAGGCGGTAATTGCTGGTATGCACCTTGAGAAGCAGCGCAGTCTCTGCGCTGATGGCGTTTTCATAGTCGCGGAGATGGGTGCGATTGGTGGCGCCCACCTCGACCAGGGTTGCGCCGCTTTTCTCCATGACCTCCGGAATACGGAAGGAGCCGCCGATCTCCACCAGTTGCCCTCGGGAAACAATGACTTCGCGCCCCTTGGCCATGGCGTCGAGAACCAGCATCACCGCAGCGGCATTGTTGTTGACCACCAGNNCGGCGTTGTTGTTGACCACCAGGGCGGCCTCGGCTCCGGTCAGCTCGCAGAGCAGCTGCTCCACCAGGCTGTAGCGGCTGCCCCGACTGCCGGTGTCCAGATCGAACTCCAGATTCGAATAGCGGCTGCCCACGGCGAGCAGGGTTGCCATGGCCGACTCCGGGAGGAGGGAGCGGCCCAGATTGGTGTGCACCACCACACCGGTGGCATTGATCACGGTCCTGAAGTTGGGGGTGAGCCTGCGTGCCAGCCGCCTGCGGAATCTGGGCAGCAGGGCGGCACGCTCAAGCTCCTCGGGCGGTACGGCCACGCCCTGCAGGATATCCTGGCGCAGCGAATCGAGCAGCTCGCGCACCGTGCTTTTCACCAGACGGAGAGGGGCGGCCGTTGGTTCATCGGCAAGCCAGCCTAAGAATTCATCAACCTTGGGAATGGCCTTGAGCAGATTTTTACTGGCAGGGGCCGGTGGAGCGGCGGCTTTCGGTTTTGCGGTCATTCTCTCCCCTGTTCGGGCAAAAAGCGGTATGCGCAAAGAAGGCTCTACACCTGAAAAAGCATAACATCCTGAAACCACTTACCGTTTTTACACGGAAGTGTCAAGAGGCAACAGTCTCCCTCCTCCCGCCGCCTTCCAGCTTGACAGCGGGGGCCTTCGCCCGTATGATCCATCATTATGCACTCCACCGGATTCAGACCCCTGACCCTTGCCGTGCTTCTCCTCGCCATCTCCCTGCTGAGCGGCGCCTCCCTTGCCACCACAGCCCCTTCCGCCAGCGAACCGCCGCCATCGTGCTGTTTTCCCGCCAGCTCCGAGGAGGGCTCCGCCCCCTGCACAACTGCCGACTGCCCCTGCTTCTTCTGCCTGACCCTGCATCCGCTCCACTTCAGCATTTCCCGCCCCACCCTCGCCTGCACCGTGGCGGCCTTCGCTTTGCGTCAGCCCGACTTGCCCGCCTTCGCGCCCCCCATCGACTACCCTCCGGAACGGACCCGACAAGCTGCCTTGCAATCCTGAATCGCAGGGGAGGCATATCGACCGCACGGAGGGCCGCCCCTCGCCCGGAGCGGTACCGACAGAAACGCTCTCCCCGCTTGCCGCTCCTGCCCGCATTTTTTTTGGAGAAACAGAGATGACCCGTTCCGACACCGCGGCCAACGCCGCCTGGACCCTCCTTTTCCTCTGCTGGCTGCTGGCCGGCGCCTCCAGCCTGGGCAGCCTCTTCTTCAGTGAAATAATGGAGCTTCCCCCCTGCATTCTCTGCTGGTACCAGAGGGTCTTTCTTTTCCCCCTGGTATTCATCTTCAGTACCGGACTTTTTTCCTGCGACAGCAGCGTGGTGCGCTACAGCCTCCCTCTGGCGGTGGCGGGCTGGCTTGTCGCCCTTTACCACAACCTCCTCTACACGGGGATCATCCCGGAGAGCATCCAGCCCTGCAGCAAGGGGGTTTCCTGCACCGATGACGCCCTGGGCCTCTTTGGCTTCGTGACCATCCCCATGCTCTCCCTGTTCGCCTTTTCGCTGCTCATCGCCCTTCTACTCATCATCAAAAGGAGACTCTCCCAATGAATAAAAAATACCTTGTCGGCATTTCAGCGATTGCCCTGCTCCTGCTCTTTGTTGCCGGCAGCTACCTCTACAAGGGGCAGCGGAGCAAGACCCTCGGCTTTCTGGCCAGGGAGCAGGCCGAACTTTTCATCCGGCCCCATTCGCCCACCCTTGGCGACGAAGGGGCCAGGGTCTACCTTGTCGAATTCATGGACCCGGCCTGCGAAACCTGCAGCGCCTTTGCCCCTTTCGTCAAAAAGCTGATGGCGGAGCACCCCGGCAAGATCAAGCTGGTGCTCCGCTACGCGCCCTTTCACGACGGCGCCGATTACTTCGTCAAAATTCTGGAAGCGGCAAAAAAACAGGGGAAGTACTGGGAGGCCCTTGATATCATGTATCAATCGCAACCCTACTGGGCAAGCCACCACAACCCGCAACCCCAGCTGGTCTGGCGCTTTCTCGCCAACTCCGGCCTCGACCTGGAAAAACTCCAGGCAGACATGAACGACCCGGCCCTCGACAGGATCATTGCCCAGGATCTTGCCGATGCGAAAACCCTCCAGGTCACGAAAACACCTGGCTTTTTCGTGAACGGCAGACCGCTGGCGACCTTCGGCGCGACCCAGCTCCAGCAGCTGCTGGCAGAGGAGATCGCGGCCCACTATCCCAATTGAGCAACAGGCTCAGAACGCACCCCGCAGCACGGAGACCACCAACCATGAAAAGATTTTTTCTTCCCCTCGCCCTGCTCTGCCTCTCTTTCCTTCTTCCCGCCTGCAGCCAGAGGCCCGAAGTGGCCACGGTCGGCAAGCCTGCCCCCGACTTCACCCTGGTGGACACCAAGGGCAAAACCTGGAAGCTCGCCGAACTGAAAGGACGGGTGGTATTTGTCAATTTCTGGGCCACCTGGTGCCCGCCCTGCCGGCAGGAGATGCCTTCCATGCAGCGCGTCTACAACTTCATCCCTGAAGACCGCTTCGCGATGCTGGCGATCCTCAGCAACGACGAGCCTGCCCTGGCCGAAGGCCTGACCGCGAAAATCGGCACCACTTTCCCCATCCTCCTCGACCCGGAGGGCAAAGCGGCCGCGACCTACGGCCTCACCGGCGTGCCGGAGACCTATATCATCGACAAGGAGGGGATACTCAGGGAAAAATTTCTCGGCGCCGTCCAGTGGGATTCCCCGGAGGTCATGCGGATGCTGATGGGCTACGTCGGCCAGTGACCGGTGAAGGAGGCAGAAGGCGGCGCACACAGCCCCCCGCCCTGCCTCCTCACAGTTCCTCGATCCGCGTCCTGAACCAGCGGAGCAGGTCATCCTTCTTGAGGGAGATATCGATCTCGTAGATATCCTCGGGGAAGAGCAGCTCAACCACCCCCGACTCGAAGATCCGCTTCACCTCGTATTCATCGTGGGAAACCTCCCTCTGGTAGATATAATTGAGGTAGGAGCGGTTGGTGTGCACGATGAACTCCACGCGCATGCCGCCCATGCGGGCGAAAAACTTGAACATCTGGGTCTTGGCCGAGCTGCCGATACTGCCGCTTCTGTGGCTGCCGCCAGACAAGGTATCCGTCACCTCCTCAAGGGTCATCAGGGAGCCGGCCCGGGTGGCGCTGCGGGTCAGGTGCCGCTGAAAGGCCTTGACGTCGGCCACGGAATCCACCACCCCCATGAGGCCCAGCTCGTCGTCAACCGCCACGGCCGGATTTTCCTCCCCCTTGCGCAACAGCTTCAGCACCTTGGTTTCCGGCTGTTTTTTGCGGATACTCACATAGATGGGCACCTCGCCGCCGTTGAGATCAAAGCGACGGCGCTTGATCAGGGTCAGCTTCTGGTTGGCCTTGCGTCTGACCTTTTTGGCCTCAGCCCGGCTGAGCACCTCAACCCTGGTGCAGGCAAAGGTCTCCGGATCATGGTTGCTCAGGAGATAGACGATGTCCAGTTCGCCGATCCGGCTCTTCCGACTCCAGACGAATTCGTTCAAAAAATCGAGAAACTGGGCGAATTTGTTCTCCACCTCGGTCTCCCGCTCGCGCTGATCGATGGAGGCGGCCAGGCTCATGAGGATGAGCTTGCGCTTGGCCTCAAAGCGCGCCTTTTTGTGGTAGCGGTCATCAAAGAGGATGAGGAGAAGATCCACCGGGCTCTTGCAGGAGTCGATCTCGTTGGTCATCTCGATGTAGGAGGCATAGTTGGCCAGCACCTTGCCCTTGAGGTAGTTGATCACCCCGTCTGCCGTGCGGGAGTAAGTGTTGACCCGCAGCACCACCTCCCGGGCATTGCCTTCGATGCCGAACATGTTGCCGAGCAGTCGGTAGGCGCGCTCGTTGATCAACCGCCTGCGCTCAGGATTTCCGATGATCTCCTTGATCTCGGCAAAGGAGCGGATATCGAGAAACTCGAAGATCTGGTTTCTGAGAATCCGGTAGCGGGTCTCCATGCCCGCAGCCGCCAGCCCCCTGGCAAAGTGACGGGCCTCCCCGGAAAATACCGCGGGGTCGGGCGGCGAATCTCCGGTGGCGAAAGGACCGTTCCGGTCCATGAGGGAAAAGATATTATCCTTGGCCATGAATTTTTCCTTGCTTTCACTGCAGGAGGCTGAGAACAATCAGCGCCTGTCACACTCTATAAGGAGGAGTCCTTTCCAGGCAAGAACTATGTTCCGCCACAAGTTGCAGGACCTCACGGTCGCAGAGCGGCCTGCCCAGGCGGCGGCACTGGAGCCTGAAGGAGCGGGCAAGCCCGGCCAGCCCCCCCTCCTGACAGCGCACCCCCAGCTGCCTGAGCCGCTCGGCCACCCCCCGCCTGCCCACCTTCTCCCCGTAGATGAGTTTCCGGCGGGCGCCCACCAGCTCCGGCGCGTATGGCTCATAGGTTTTGGGATCCCTGGCCAGCCCGCTGAGATGCAGTCCTGTTTCACAGGCAAAGATCTCCGAGCCGACAATGGGATGCTGGGGCGCAATGGCCCTGCCGGCACAGCGGGCGGCCAGGCCGGCCAATTCTTTCAAGCGCCGCGCCCCATAGCGGCGACCGGCCCGCAGAGCGAGAAAACCCGCCACCTCCTCAAGCCGGCTGTTGCCGGCCCGCTCGCCAAGGCCAAGCACCGTAACATCGGCCCAATGCGCACCGGCCTCCAGGGCGGCAATGGCGTTGGCCGTGGCCATCCCGAAATCGTTGTGCATATGCACCCCAACCTCCACCGGAAAAGTCCGGCGCAGTTCGCGAACCAGAGCCGCAATGGCACTGGGGGTGGCAACGCCCACCGTGTCGGCGATCCGTATGCGGTTCACCCCGCCAGCGCAGGCTATCCTGATGACCTCCCGCAAAAAATCCGGGTCGGCTCGGGTCGCATCCTCCAGGCCGAGGGAAACATACTCCACCGCAACCCGCGCCGTGGCAATCGCCTTGGCCACCACTCCGGAAACTGCCGCCCGTCCGAGATGCAGCTTGGTGGCGATTTGGAGGTCGGAAACCGGCACGGAGAGGGAGAGCACATCCGGGGCCAGACCAAGAGCGCAGGCGAGATCCTCCTTGCGGCAGGGGCACCAGAGGCCAAGGCGGCGCACGCCGGCCTCACCGCGACAGCGGGCGATCAGCTCGGGAAGCTCGCGATCCAGCGGCGTGGCGATCCCCACCTCCACCTCTTCGATCCCCACCCGCACAAGATCCCGGGCAAGGGCCACCTTCTGCTCCAGGGTAAAGGCAACACCCACTGCTTGGCTGCCCTCGCGCAGGGTGCTGTCCACCAAGCCTCGCACATGTTCCATGGCTGCCACCTCACGCACTCGCATCCGCCGCATCATGCGGCGAGGAGATTTTTTTCTCACTCTCTGTTTTGGGGCCTGGCGTACCCCAAGCTATTCCAGAAAAGCCACGGTCTTCACCTGCGCCCAGACTTCTTGGCCGGGTGACAGATCAAGCGCTGCCACCGCTCGTTTCGCCAGGCGGGCAATCAAAATCGACGGCCCGACCTGAACATGGACCAGTGCCAAGCCCGGATGTTCGTCGTCGGCAACGGCGGACACTCTTGCCGGCAAGAGGTTCTGAATGCTCGTCTGGGCTTGCAACTGCCTGGTCAAACTCACATCCCGGGCCAGAACCCTGACCCGCATCCTGCTGCCTGCCGCGGCGCCCATATCCCTTGCCCACAGGCTGCCGCCCTGAAAATCCATTCGGGCAAGATGCCAGGCCTCGTCTCTTTCCCCGACAACGGCATCGAGGACCACGCCGATATCCTCGCCGAGCCGAATCGGCAAATCGATCCGCGCCAGGGTTTCCATCAGGGGGCCACTGGCCACTATTCTGCCGTCTTTCATGGCGACGAGATGGTCGGCCAGCCGGGCCACTTCATCGGGGGAGTGGCTGACGTAGAGCACGGGAATCTCCAACTCGTCATGCAACCGTTCCAGGTAGGGCAGGATTTCCTGCTTGCGCTTGAGATCAAGCGCCGCCAGCGGCTCGTCCATGAGCAGAAGGCGGGGGCTGACCGCCAATGCCCTGGCAATGGCGACCCGCTGGCGCTCGCCGCCGGAAAGCCGAACCGCTTCCCGGTCAAGCAGGTGACCGATACCAAGAAGTTCCACGGCCTGCTCCAGGCTCACCTTGTGTTCCGTGGTGGCCCGCCGGAGGCCGTAGCGCAGATTCCCGAGGGCAGTCAGGTGCGGAAAGAGGCTGGCTTCCTGGAACACATACCCCAGGGGCCGCTTGTGCGTGGGCCGCCAGGTTGTGTCGTCCTGCCAGATTTCGCCTTTGAAGGAAAGAAATCCTTGTCGGGCGCGTTCGAGTCCCGCGATGCAGCGGAGCAAGGTGGTCTTGCCGGAGCCGGAATGCCCGAACACTGCGGTCACGCCCCGGTCCGGCAGGACACAATCGACGTCGAGCGAAAAACCAGGCCAGTCAAGGTGAAACCGCACCTCAATCGTCTCCATCACCTCAGCCCTTCTTGGCATCGGGCCGCCAGGCGTGCAGCGCCAGCAGCACCAGGAAAGCGAAGATCAGCATCACGGCGGCCAACCGATGGGCCTGACCATATTCCAGCGCCTCCACATGGTCATAAATCTGCACCGAGACCACCCGGGTGACACCCGGCAGATTGCCGCCTATCATCAACACCACCCCGAATTCCCCCACGGTGTGAGCAAAGGTCATTATGCCGGCGGTGAGAAAACCGGGACGGGCCAGGGGCAGAACCACGCTGAAAAAGGCATCCAGCGGCGAAGCTCCCAAGGTCGCGGCGACTTCAAGCGGACGGTCGCCGATGGCCTCGAATGCATTTTGCAGAGGCTGGACCATGAAGGGCAGGGAATAGAACACCGAGGCGAGCACCAGCCCCCAGAAAGTAAAAGGCAGCGGCACGACCCCCAGCGCCCGGGCAAGGTGCCCGAGAGGGCCAGCAGGCCCCATGGCCAGCAGCATGTAAAACCCCAGCACCGAAGGCGGCAAAATCAGGGGCAAGGCGACGACAGCGCCAACCGGCCCCTTCCACCAGGAACCGGTGCGCACCAGCCACCAGGCGATGGGCGTACCGACCAGCAGGAGGATGACCGTGACGATGCTCGCCAACTTCACGGTAAGCCAAATGGCTTGCATGTCGCTGCCCGACAGAAGCATAACTGTCTCCGGAATCAATTCGTTACGCCTAGTTGCCTGCGTTTTCACCCGGCAGCACAAAGCCGTACTTCACCATCACCGCACGGGCCGGCTTGCTGCCCATGTAATCGGCAAAGCGTTTGGCAAGAGGGTTGCCCGCGGCCCGCTTGGTTATGATGTACCCCTGCTCGAGGGGCTCATGCAGGGCATCGGGGATCAACCAGTACCCGCCCCGGCCGGCCAACTCGGGATTTACGGCCAGGGAGAGGGCGATGATGCCGAGCTGCGCATTGCCGGTCTGGACGAACTGAGCGGCATGGGCGATGTTCTCGCCATAGACCAGCTTCGGCTCCAGCTTCTCCCATAAGCCGGAGGCGCGCAGGGCCTCTTCCGCGCGCTTGCCGTAAGGCGCATGCTTGGGATTGGCAATGGCGATGCGACTGATCTTCGGATCGTCCAGGCTGGCCATGGTCATCTTGGCGGCATCCAGACTTGCACTCCACAACACGATCCGGCCGAGGGCATATGGCTTCACCTCGGAGGAAGCGAAGCCTTGCTTGGCCAACTCGCGGGGAAACCCGATATCCGCGGAAAAATAAAGATCATAGGGCGCACCCTGCCGGATCTGGGTTTGAAACTTGCCCGACGAGCCGTAGATCACGTCAACCACCTCGCCGGGGTTGACGCTCTTGAATGCGGCAGCAATCTCCTCCATGGCGAATTTCAGATCGGCCGCCGCCGCAACATTGATTTTCCCGGCATGGGCAGGCACGGCCAGCAGCATGAAGCAGACGAACAACAGGGTTCTGGGGTGTTTCATGGGATATCTCCTGAATGCGGTAAACACAGCGGACAGACCTAACCCTGCCCGTCCTCGGGCTTTTCCATTGCGCACAGCCCCGGCCCCAACTTTTCGGTCATTTCCTGCAACACGCCTTGAAATCTGGCGTGATACTCCTGAAAAACCGCGATCGCCCGCTCGCCGGCCGGTGTCAGCCTGGCTCCGCCGCCGCCCTTCCCGCCACGGGAGGCCTCCACCAGCTTGCAGCCCGCCTGGCGGTTCATGGAAGCAAGGAGATCCCAGGCATGCTTGTACGACATCTCCATGGAATGGGCTGCCCGGGCCAGGGAGCCATGCTCCCTGATTCGCTCCAGCAGCACCACCCGGCCATAGCCGAGAAAGGTGCCCTCCTCGCCTTCGAGCCAGAGCCGCCCCCGCCATTTCAACCCGTTTTTTTTCATGCCCTGCGGCGTGTTGTTTTTCATTTCGTTATATTTAGAAAAATATAACGGCTATGCAATCTCTTTTTTATAAAAATGCCCGCCTGCCTCAGCCAGGGGAGGGCGAGACAGACGGGCGGGGCAGAGGGAAAAATGAGGAAATCCCTGTTAGAACGCCATGCTCACGGAAACACCGCCGTAGACGAAATCGTCGTCGCTCCCGTCCTTGCTGCTCGCCCGCATGAGATCCTCGGCATCGCTGCTCAGAGGAAAGGTGTAGCTGAGCTTGGGAATGACGGTGAAGTACTTGTTCACCGGCACGGTGAAGCCCACGGACAGTATGCCGTCATGGAAATTGCTGTACTTGCTGCCATCGGCTTCTGCGTAGGTTGTGGCCTCATCCGCCGCGAGGTAGCTCGCCTGGGCGCCCAGATCCAGGGTGATGTCACCCTGCACTTGGAAAGAATGGGAAACCCCCAGGGTGGTATACCAGCCCGGATAGTAGTCTGCGTCACGGTACACGGTCAGGGTCGGTTTCAGGAGGGTGCCCAGCCCCGCGCTGGCGAAGAACTCCTGGGTATCCTCGGCCGCATCGAGGGCATAGTAGATGTAGCCAACGGAAAAGGCCACCGGACCCATCTCCCAGCCGTAGGCCAGGGTCAGATCTGTTTCATTCCAGTTGTTCGCCTCATCCATGGTGGAGTAGGGATCAGTATCGAGGTTTCCCCAAAGATTTGCGGAAAAGCCCTTATAGCCAACGGTCATGGACGGCTGCACCACGATGCTGTCCTTGCTCAACTCAAATCCTCGCCAGATATACTGGCTGAAGGCGCCAACGGTCAGGTTCGCCGTGGGCTTCTCCTCTTCCGCCAAGGCCATGCCGGCAAAGGCCGAAACAGACAGACCAACGACAACAACTCCACTCAACATCCTTTTTGCACCATTTTTCATACTCTCGCTCCTGAGGTAAAAATTTACGGGGCATCACACTCCCCCAAGGTTTCTGCACTCTGTGGGTTGCAGACGAGCACCCATGCGCTCTTTCACGCCTTGCCGTATCAAGTTGTGTGCCAAGCCAGCAACACAAACAGGCAAAAAACACAACTTGCTGAAAAAAGGTCGATAATGGCGTTGCGCACCCACAAACAGGATCAAAAAAAATAACAATAACGGAATACTCACGTACTGCCTTTGTTAAAAAACTGACAATATTGTATTTTTAGAACCTGCCATACTCTCCAAGTTTTTTTGCGCCGGCCCACCCTTCCTGACTTTCTGCGCGAATACCGTTAACAAACCAGCATACGCCCATCACCACCTCATCTCATCCGCCTAGAGACAACCGCCACCGGAGCCAGCGCAGACGCTGGCCCCGCATGTTTTTTTACGTTTTTGCAAATGTGAAAGATTTCCACCATCGTATATCGCCCTCAGGCCATCCATGATAAATCCGCCCATTTCCACCGGCCGTACTCCTCCTTTCTCAAGAATCTCACGAGGCGTCACGCCCACGCCGCTCACCAGGACCACCCGGCAATCGTTCAAGACCCTGGCCAGCGAAGTCCAGCGCTGCAGGCCGCCACCCACCACCTTGGGCGCCGGCCGTTCTTCTTTCAATACGTACTCATCTCCCTTGCGCTCATAGATCTGGAAGCGGGTGGCCTCGCCGAGATGCTGGTTGACCAGCACCCCCTCCAGGGTGGCCACTGCCACATAGGGGCGAATCTCCGGAGGCAGGGCGGGGAGCTGGGCGCAGGCGGAAAGACAGCCGCGCATCTCCTCGGTGCGGTCCTGGTCGAGCAGACCGACTGCATCGGCCCGGCAGCGGGTGCAGTGGCGCATCTGGGGCAGGAATTTTTCCGCCTCGGTGCGCATCGCCGCAACCTCCTCCTTGGATGGCTCGGGAATCGAACCAAAGGGGGTGCCCACATTGGGGAACATGGCCATGCAGTTGAAGAGATCGGCGCCCAGCTCCTTGATGGTTTCCGCCACCTTGAGGATATGCTGATCGTTGATTCCCGGGATCAGGATAGAGTTGATCTTCACCGTGATCCCGTGGGCCTTCAGGGATTTGACCGCCTCCAGTTGCCGGGAGAGCAACAGCTCCGCCGCCTGCCTGCCGTGGTAGGCAACCTTGCCGTCGCGGACCCAACTGTAAATCTTGGCGCCCACCTCCGGATCGACGGCATTGATGGTGACGGTCACATGGGAGACATTGAGCTCGGCCAGCTCCGGGATATAGGGGCCGATGGCCAGGCCGTTGCTGGCCAGACATAGGATCATCTGCGGGTAATTCTTGTTGATCAGCCGCATGGTTTCCATGGTCGCCTCTGCATTGGCAAAGGGGTCGCCGGGTCCGGCGATGCCGGCCACGGTGATGCGGGGCTCCTTTTCCAGAACCTTGCCCATGTAGACCAGGGCCTGCTCGGGGGTCAAGATGGTGCTGGTCACCCCGGGGCGGGACTCGTTGACGCAGTCGTATTTGCGGTCGCAGTAATTGCATTTGATATTGCAGTTCGGCGCCACCGGCAGATGGACGCGCCCGGCCTGTCCTTTCATGGCCGGGTTGAAGCAGGGATGTCGGTTCAGGTCTTTGTGTATCTCGCTCATGATTTTCTCTCCCTTTTAGATAGCGGTCAGTCTTCAGCTACCAGCTCAAGGCTGACCGCTAACCGCTGATAGCTGCTTTTTTCACATATAGCTGTACCCAACCTCGGAACCATCCTGCTTGACCGCGATCATGGTATTGGCGATGAGGTCGAAAAGCTCCTGCGCTCCGTGGTAACCGATGTGCAGGAGCCGCTGGCCGCCCATCCGGTCATGGATGGGAAACCCGACCCGGATCAGCGGGATATTCAGCCCCCGCGCCAGGGTATAGCCCTTGCTGTGACCAAGAAAGAAATCCGGTTTCAGCTCCGCGGCCAATTCACCGATCTCGTAAAAATCCATGCCCTCGTGCACTCGGGGCATTTCCAGCCCAAATCCCTCCACCGCCTTTTCGATGGCCTTAACAAAAGAGCCGCTGGCGCCGCCCGAGGCACAGAGCACCGGCTGCACCCCGATCTCGGCCAGGAAAGAGGTCAACCCGACAACCAGATCCTCTTCCCCGTACACCACGGCCCGTTTGCCGAACACGTACTTATGGCCGTCCACCAGGCTGTCCACCAAGCGGCCCCGGGCCAGGTTGTATTTCTCCGGCATGGGGTTGCCGGAAAGCGCGGCCAGCACCTCGAAGAACCGGTCCGTTTCCCGGATGCCCACCGGCATGCCCAGCCGGTGCAACGGCACGGAGTAGGTCTTTCCCAGATGCTTGCCCCCGGAGAGCTGATCCGGCAGGGTATGGCCGAACTCCACGGTCGCCTTGGCCCCGCCCATGGCCCGGATATCGCTGATCTTGGTCCCGCCCTTGGGGATCAGGGGATAGTCCCGCAGGGCCGGGCCGTCGAGGGTTTCGGAAAAATCAGGCAGCACAGTGGCAGTCAGGCCGCAATCCGCGACGATCTCCTTGAGGCTCCTGAGATCCGCGGTAGAGAGAAAGCCGGGCAGGATGTTCACTGTGTCATTGGCTTCACTCTCCACGGCCAACTGCTCCACCAGGGCATGCACCGCCGCGTGAAACCCCTCCATATGGGTACCCGAATAGCTGGGGGTGGAAACCCGCACCAGCAGCGGGCCGCCGCCCTGCATGAACTCCTGGCGGTATTCAAAGAGCAGCCGCTTCACGTCGTCGCCGATGGTTTCGGTGAGGCAGGTGGTGGCGATGCCGATCAGCGCCGGGCGGTATTTTTCGGTCACGTTTTTCAGGCCCAGCTTCAGGTTGGCACCGCCGCCGTAAACCGCGTTCTTCTCCCCCAGCGAGGAGGAGGCGATGTCGATGGGCTCGTTGAAATGGCTGATGATGTAACGCCGCATATAGGTGGCGCACCCCTGGGAGCCGTGGAGAAAGGGCACCGCCCCTTCCACGCCCCGGAAGGCGAGGCTGGCGCCCAGCGGCTTGCACAGCTTGCAGGCATTGGTGGTGGAGACATACTGGGGAACCATCTTGGTCATCTCGAACAACCTCTCATAACTAATTAGGGGCAGGTACCCCCCTCATCCTGTCCTTCTCCCCCAGGGAGAAGGGAAGCCTCGACACAGTTCCTTTGCGAATTCCCCCTCTCCCCAGGGATAGGGTCGGGGTGAGGGCCTACCCCCTTCGTGTTCTTTCATGGTTTTAGCGGGCAATCCCTACACATCTTTCCGGGGCACAAACCGCCACACCGGGCTCATCACCGACCCATACACCTCGCGGGCAAAGTTGAGCATGCCGGTAAACCCGGCGAGCATCTCCTTGCGCTCGTGGTTATGGTCGCAGAAGGCCACGCCCAGCTTGTAGGCGATGGGCCGCTCCTTGACCCCGCCCACGAAGATGTCCACCTCCTTTTCCTGAAGAAAGGCGGAAAGCTCCAGGGGGTTGGCATCATCGACGATGATGGTGCCCGGATCGGTGATCGCGGCGAGTTCTTCGTAATCCTCCGGGGTCCCGGTCTGGGAGCCGACCATGACCACCTGCATGCCGATGGTGCGGAAGGCCTTGACCAGGGAAAACGCCTTGAACGCGCCGCCCACGTAAATGGCTGCCCGCTTGCCCGCCAACGCCTGCCGGTATTTCATGATCTCCGGCATGATCAGGGAAAGCTCCTCCTTGACCAGCTCCTGGGTGCGGCGCATCATCTCCTCGTCCTTGAAAAACGCGGCCACCGCATAGAGCGATTCGGCCATGTCCTCAATGCCGAAATAGGAGACCCGCAGCGAGGGGATGCCGTAATCCTCCTTCATCATCTTGGCCAGATCCATGGTGGAGCCGGAGCACTGCACCACGTTGAGCGCGGCTCCATGGGCCCGCTGAATATCCCCAACCCGGCCGTCCCCGGTGATGTTGGCCACCACCTCGACGCCCATGCGGGTAAAGTATTCGCGGATCAGCCAGATCTCCCCGGCCAGGTTGAAATCGCCCAAAATGTTGAGGCTGTACTTGGAGATCCCGCTGATGTCGCCCATACCCACCAGTTGCCGCATGGCATTGCAAGCTGCCGCGTAGCCGGCCCGCTTGTTGCCCTTGAACCCCTCGGACTGCACGGGCAGAACCGGGATGGATTTTTCTTCGCTCACCCTGCGGCACACCGCCTGCATGTCATCGCCGATGATCCCCACGATGCAGGTGGAATAG
>DDXK01000116.1:0-156 GCA_002347185.1 Desulfobulbaceae bacterium UBA2262
CACGATGCAGGTGGAATAGACAAAAGCCGCCTTGGGCGCGTGCCGGTCGATGAGTTCGACCAGGGCGTTGTAGAGTTTTTTCTCGCCGCCAAAGATGACGTCGGTCTCCTGCATGTCCGTGGAAAAACTCAAGCGGTGCAGTTCCGGCCCGGAGGA
>DDXK01000116.1:200-5528 GCA_002347185.1 Desulfobulbaceae bacterium UBA2262
GCCCCGGCCAGGCTGTCCTTGTTGCACTCCATGGCAAAGGGGGCTTCCCCGGTGCGGTGTATCGAATCCTGCCGTTCCTGCAACGCTGCTTCCATGGCACCCGTGCTCCTGTGTAATAAGTTACAAAGGCATAAGAGCAAGGGGTGTGCCAACCGGGAGAAATAATATTTTGTCGTGTGATTACAAGTTGTTAAACAGGAAATACTTCAGGAGCTGAAACGGAAGGAGACAGGGGGCAAGAAGGGTTGTGTAAGGTTTACGACAAAAAAGAAGGGGGTGGACATTTATGTCGGCCACCGCTGGATTTGGAGAACAGCATAGATGCAGGGGGATAATCCGGATTTTCCACTGTACAGTGCTCTCGAGAGACGCTACAGCAAGGCGGTTAATCGCCCTCCGAGGAGGATCATGCCGTGAATATCAAATTTTGGTTCATTCGCAAAAAAGTTGAAAATCAATCAAAGCCATTAGCTGCCCGAAAAAGAAAAGCATCGGATTTAACCAGCACTGTTAAGGTTTTGTTTTCCGACAGAACCACTCCCCAGGGTTCATAAGGAGTCCGAAGTGAAAGATATTCGATGGAAACAACGCTTCGACAATTACACCAGTGCGTTGCAAACCCTCAGCAGGGCGGTGGAACTATCCAGACAGCGCGATTTGTCGGAACTGGAACAGCAGGGGTGATTCAGGGATTTGAGCTTACCCACGAACTTGCCTGGAATGTGTTGAAGGATTACCTCGAAGAACAGGGGTTTGTCGGCATCGTCGGTTCCAGGAACGCAACCCGCGAAGCCTTCAGGAACGGGCTGCTCGATGACGGGGAAACATGGATGGACATGATCAAGGCCCGCAACCTGACCTCGCACACCTACGATCCTCACATCGCGGAGGATGTTGCCAAAGACATTCTGACCCGGTTTCATCCCGCCTTTGTCGCAATGGCACAACGCTTCGGCGTGCTTGCCGGTCAACCGGAAACCAACCCATGAACCATGGCCTGCCATCGCAGACAGTGGAAAAAATCCACACCGTATTCAGCCGTTTTCCAGCCATCGAGAAAGCGGTTTTGTACGGCTCCCGCGCCAAGGGCACTTACAAGACCGGCTCGGACATTGATCTGACCCTGTACGGCGAGGCCCTGACCAGACGGCAGACCTTGGCGCCATTGTCGAGGAACTTGACGACCTGCTGTTGCCCTACCAGATTGACCTCTCTATTTTTGCGCAGATCACCCATGCAAAACTGCGGGAGCATATCGAGCGCGTCGGGGTGGTGTTTTACGAAAAGGGGGCAGACATTTTTGTCCGCCCCCAAAGGTATTGACAGCTTCAAATCTTTTTTCCGGCAGCCGCCTGCCAGCCACAGCCCTCACACCCACCAGATCTGCCGCTTGGCCGGGTTGCCGTTTTTTTCAAAGACATCGCCCGACTCCTTGAGCACCGTGTCAAGCTCCTCCACGGTGAAATGGTAGCCATCCTGCGCAGCCAGGGCGACAAACTCCTCCCTGGTGCCAGGGACATCATATTTGGCCCGCAAATGTTTATCTCCGCCGCCGGCAACAAGCAATGCCTCTACGTCTTTTCTCGCCATGGTCGTTCTCCTTCTTGTATTATCAATAGGTTGTAATATTAACGGTCGATAACCGAGGCCATGACGCGCGCCTGGACCTTCAGGGCCAGGGTGAGCATGCCGCCTATCTGCCCCATGGTCGGAGGGGTGATGGAGTAGCTCTCCATGTCGCAGATATCCTGAAATCCATCCAGCCTCTTGAGCCCTTCGCCAAGCCCCGCCAGCTCGCCGGGCAGAAATTTATCAATGGCCTCCACCAGATCGTGCATGGTGTGGTTGTACGGCAGCTTGCCGCTTTTCATGAGCAGGGCCATGATCAGTTTTTCCATGGCCATGGCCACCAGATTATACAGAATCGCGGTGGTGAAGGGTTCTTTCCGCTGGGCATGGGCATTGTTGGCCGTGGCCAGGAACTGATTGCCCTCCCGCAGAAACTCCTCCCACCCCTTGATGGATTCGCTGTTGACCTCGGGAAATCCCGCCAGGGGAACAAGCGTTGCCTTCCCTGATTCCGCCATGGTTCTCCCTCCTTGGTTATAGTCGTCTGCGCAGACAGATAAGCTCCGTATCCTGCCAGCCGAGCCTGCGATAAAACTCCAGGGCCGGGGTGTTGTTCCGGTCGGCCAGAAGCTGAAGGCGCCCGATATTTCTGCTTGCCGCCCTCTGCTCGAGGGCCGTCAGCAATTCCCGTCCCATCCCTTTGCCTTGCCAGTTTTGCGCCACCACCACATCCTCCACCAGAAGGGCGAATCCCCCCTCTGCCGTGGAAATGATCATCTGTCCGGTACACATGCCGATGACCTGTCCCGCTGCCTCGGCAACCAGAACAACCGCGCCCTCCTGGACCAAGAGCATTGCCAGCCCCCGGCGCTGGCGGGCTGCGTCAAAGGCAAAGTCCGCCTCGATGCAAAAAAGAATCCGGAGCAGATCCACCAACGCATCGAGGTCGTCAGGCCTGGCGGGTCGTATCACTGCTTGTGCCATGTGCCCCTCCTGCCTATTGTCTGAATTCGATGCGGATGGTCTCCTTTTCGTCCGGAACCAGCGTGTAAAGCGTCCCGCGGAGAAATTGCATGGCGTGGTTGCCAGCGGCATTCTGCAGTTTCTCTATGTCGTCATGCACCGTGGCCTCGCCCTCCTCGCTGTTCACGTGGACCGTGATCTCCCGGTCGTTGCCGGTGAACTGGAGCAAAAAGGAGTTGTGCTCCAGAAAGACCAGATCATCATAGACATAGGAGATACCCATCCCCGCCGCCTCGACAATGGTTTTCACCACCCCCAGGGGTTTTATACCCATGGCGTTTTCCTCCCTACGCGGAGATGAGATAGTCGGCGGCCGGCTCGCCATCCTCAAGGCCGTCCAGGATCGCGTCGATGGCCTCTTCGCTGTCCACGCCCTTGAACCACCAGTTCTCCGGCTGGATCACCATGATCGGCCCGGATTCGCATTGCTTGAGGCAGGTGGTGGCGCTGATCAGGCAATCCAGCCCCCGGTCGAGCACCTCTTCTTCGATGTATTGCAGAAACCCTTCGGTCTGCTTGTGGCAAATGCCCTTCTCGTCGCCGGCAACCCGGAAACTCTGGCAAACGATGATCTGACGCGCTGGTATGGCCATTTTGAATCTCTCCTCTCTATGTTGAATACTATTTCTTGTTTTTTCCTTTCTTGCCGCCGCCGTAGAGCACATCCACCGCGCCTTCGACATTGTCCTCCAGCAACAGCACGGTCAGGCCGTGACGGCCCAGGATATCCCGGGGCTTTTGCCCGGCGCTGGCGGCCATAAGCACAAAGCAATCCGCCAGGATCCCGGCCACCTGCTCCCAGCGGTTGTCGCCGCTGCCGGGTTCGGGGAGATCCCTGGTCCCGAGCAGGCAGGCCAGGCCGTCTTCCCTCGGCCCATAGATCAGGGCCTTGATGGCCTGACCGAGATGGAGGTCGATGTCCATGCCGTTGGAACTGAGCACGGCCACATTGGGCCTGGCCTCGGTCGGTTTCGGCACGGACAGGCCTTCATCGACCGAGGGGATGTGCTCGCCCCGGGATGCTTGCTCCGGCAGGCAGACAACCGGGATATGGAGGGCAACCTTCCTGGCCAGCTCCGCCATGGTCTCCGCCGAAGGCAGGGGCAACGGCTCTTCCGTGCTCAGCCATCCCTTTCCGGGCAGCAGGCTTATGGCCTCTGCGCCGAGACCGGAAACTTGGCGGGCAATCTCTTCAATCTCGTCTTCGTTGATCCCTCCATACACCGTGGTCTGGACGGAGACCGCCATCCCTGCCGCCTTGCAGGCCGCGATTCCCTTGGCCTGCGCCTCGATCAGGATCTCGGCCGCTTCCACCAGGGGGGTGTTCCGTTTGCCCGGCCGGATCCAGGTGTACATCTTTTTGATTGTCCGGGGAGTGACCGCATCCACCAGCAGGGTAACCCTGGTAACTCCGCGCTCGGCCAACAGACCGGCATGTTCGGCCAGACCGAGGCCAAGGGTGGTTATTCCCAAGGGCAAACCGGGATGTTGCCCCCGCAGCATGGCCAGGATATCCCGGGTCATGGTCACGGTGGCCAGGGGATCTCCCGGACCATGGAGGTCCAGGCCGGTGATCTCGTTTCCCTGGGCAAGCAGATCCGCAATCCAGGTGAGCGCTCCTTGGATGGGCACCGCCTGGGGCAGCTTCTCCTCGCCGCAAAAACGGAGCCGGGCTGCCGCCTGCGGGGCCACGGGCAGGGGAAGCCACCCGGCGCTCTTGCCGCCGCATCCGGGCCTGGTTTTTGCAAAAGAAAGAATAGTCACGCCGCCCTCCGGTGTAAGCTTGAAGGCGCGACGGGGGAATCGCTTCCCCCGCCCCGCCATTTCATGATGCATGCTTGAGGCGGACTTGAGATCCGCCCCCGATTTCCGGGTTACAAGACCAACTCGAACTTCGACTCGGGATCGTCCCGGTCCTTGCGGTCGAGCAGCACGGTGAGGATCTTCTCCAGCAGCCTGAGGCCGCCCTTGTAGCCCACGGTGGGGAAGTACTGATGCCCCTGCCGGTCCAGGATGGGGAAGCCCCAGCGCACATAGGGGATATCCTCGTCCCTGGCAATATACTTGCAGTAGGTATTGCCGATGAGCAGATCCACCGGCTCGTTCTTGATCCACTGATGGAGCAGGAACATGTCGCCCTGGGCCTTGACATTGACCTTGCAGCCCATGTCCTTGGTGAGCTCCTTGATCCGTTTTTCAAACTTCTTGCCCGGGGTGCCGGTGACGATGTGGATCGGCTTCATGTCCATGGAGACCAGAAACTCGGTCATGGCGATGAGCTGATCCGGATCGCCGACCAGGGCCACCTTCTTGCCGTAGAGATACTGGTGCATGTCCGAAATCATGTCCACCAGCTGCCCGCGCTCGTGGGCAATCTCCTCGGGGATGGACACCCCGGCGATGGTCCGCAGGGCATCGATGAAACGGTCCGTGGCCTTGAGGCCAAAGGGCATGTCCAATACCGAACAGGGAACCTTGTGCTGCTTATCGAGCTCGCGGGCCGCATCGGCGGAACACCATTCGCCCAGGGCCAGGGTCCCTTTGGAATCCCCGGTGCTTTTCAGCTCGGCCACCGTGGTGCCGCCTTCCGGAAACATCTTGTACTCGCCGGAAAGCGGGCCGTTCAATACGCCGGAGGTGTCCGGGAAAAGGATGGTCTTTACCCCGATCATCCCGGTGATCCGCTTGATCTCCTCCATGTCGGCGGGCTCCACCCAGCCGGGGATGATGTTGACC
>DDXK01000127.1 GCA_002347185.1 Desulfobulbaceae bacterium UBA2262
CGAAACCATCACCCAGCGCGCCGACTTCAACTATACCCACAAGAAGCAGACCGGTGGCTCCGGCCAGTTCGGTCGGGTGGGCGGCTTCATGGAACCCCTGGAAGAGGGCGATTATGAGTTTGTCGATCAGATCGTCGGCGGCGTGATTCCCCGCGAGTACATTCCCTCCTGCGACAAGGGTTTCCGCAAGAGCCTGGAGAAGGGCGCCCTGATCGGCGCCCCGGTGGTCGGGGTGCGCTGCGCCATCAACGACGGCGCCTTCCATGCGGTGGACTCCTCGGATATCGCCTTCCAGCTCGCCGCCATCGGCGCTTTCAAGGAAGGCTATTTCAAGGCCAAGCCGGTCATCCTCGAACCCATCATGAAGGTGGCGGTGGAAGGCCCCTCCGAATTCCAGGGCTCGGTCATGGGCAGCCTCAACCAACGGCGGGGCATGATCATCGGCACCAACGAGGAAGACGACTACACGGTCATCGAGGCGGAGGTGCCGCTTTCCGAGATGTTCGGCTACTCCACCGATCTTCGCTCCTTGACCCAGGGCAAGGCGGAATTTACAATGGAGTTTGCCACCTACAAGCCGGTACCCAAGAGCGTTGCCGAAGAATTGGTCGCCAAGGCGCAGAAAAAAGATAAGAAATGATGGACTCGTAAACAAGAAATGAAGCCACAGGTCAATGCGCGGGCTCGAAGGCTCGTGCGAAGATAAGCATTGGCGCCTGGCTTCTGCGATGCCAACAAAAAATAGGATACCACCATGTTGAAAAAAGAGCTGATCGAGAAGAACCCCATCCGTCAACTGAAGGGGGAGAGCGGCGAAAAGGAAGCCAGCAGGTTCGGCTTGGTCATGGCGCGGGCCGGGTTGGGAAAAACCGCCATCCTGGTGCAGATCGCCCTGGACAGCCTGTTGAACGACAGGCAGATTGTCCATGTCAGCATCGGGCAGAGCCTGGACAAGACCAAGCTCTGGTACGAAGACATGTTCAAGGATATCGCCGAGGGCTGCAAGCTTGAAAACGCCGCGGAGATCCATGACGCGATCATGCGCAACCGGATGATCATCACCTTCAACGAGAGCAAGTTCAACCGGGCCAAGCTGGAAGAGCGCCTGGCCGATCTGGTCCAGCAGCATGTGATCGAGCCGAGCTGCATGGTGGTGGACGGTTTTGATTTTGCCGCGACCGACCGCTCGGTGCTGGAGGGCATGCGGGAGATGGCGGCGAGCATGGGGCTGCAGGTCTGGTTTTCCGCCCTCAGCCATCGCGAGGACGAGCGGCTCAGCAAGGACGGCGTGCCCGCGCCCTGCCATGAGGTGGCCGATCTCTTCGATACGGTGGTGCTGCTGCAGCCCTCCGCGCAGAAGAACTGCATCGACCTCAACATCGTCAAGGACGCCACCGGGATCAGCAAGGGCAACACGGTGTTGAAGCTCGACCCGATCACCTTCATGGTCAGGGCCGATTGCGTGTAAGGGTCTTGCCGGGCGGGGAGTTGATCAGGCGGGTGGCGCAAGCTGTCCGCCTTTTTTATTGGCTTTTCGGGGAGCAGCGCGCCAGGATCCCGGCCGGCAGAGCGATTCCGAAATATCCCCAGGGGAAGGGCGATGAAATTCAGACCATGCATTGATCTCCACGGTGGCCGCGTCAAGCAGATCGTCGGTTCCACCCTTTCCGATACGCGGGCGGAGGCCCTGGCAACCAACTTTGCCTCGGACAAGCCCTCCTCCTTTTATGCGGAGCTGTACCGGGCGGATCGGCTCAGCGGCGGCCATGTCATCATGCTCGGCCCGGGCAATGAGGAGGCGGCGGCCGAGGCCTTGCGAGCCTTTCCGGGCGGCCTGCAGGTGGGAGGCGGGATCAGCGCGGACAATGCCGCCTATTGGCTTGCGCAGGGAGCTGGCGCGGTGATCGTCACCTCGGCGGTCTTCCGGGACGGGCGGGTGCATGAGGACCGCCTGCGGGCGCTGGTGCGGGCCGTGGGCAAGGAGCGCCTGGTGCTCGACCTGAGCTGCCGGAGAAGAGGGGAAGACTATTTCATCGTCACCGATCGCTGGCAGAAGTTCACCGAGGTGACGATTTCTCCGGAGTCGCTGGATTATTTCGGCCGCCACTGTTTCGAGTTCCTCATCCATGCCGTGGACGTGGAGGGCAAATGCGCCGGGATCGAGGAGGAGCTGACCGAGCTGCTCGGCCGCTGGACGCCGGTGCCCACCACCTATGCGGGCGGAGTCAAGAATCTGGCCGATCTTTATAAGGTAAAAGAGCTGGGGGGTAACCGCCTGGACGCCACCATCGGCAGCGCTCTCGATATCTTCGGCGGAACCGGCATCACCTATGCCGAGGCGGTGGCCTTCAACCGCAGGGAAGGATGCTGAGGAGGGCCGGCGATGACGGAAGAAGGGGGATGGGAGCCAGGGAGGGAAGGGGATGGCTGCGAGCGGCTCACCCTCCTGGTGCGGCCTGAGCTCTACCGGGCTTTTCAGCGTTGCGTCTGGATACAGGTGCACGAGACGGGCAAAAGCCAGGTCGAGATCATGGAGGAGCTGATCCGTGATTTTCTCGCCAAGCACGGCTGTTGACCTCTTTCCCCGCCTCAGTTACTATGATGAGCTGAACCACAACCAATAGGTCGCATGGATGCCCGGGGCCCCGCTGAGCAATGAACAGCGCGTCAAGCTGATTCAGAAATACATCGACAGGATGCCGAGCCTGTCCACCACGGTTACCAAGGTCCTGGAGATCTGCAACCGGCCGAACACCTCTGCCAACGATCTCAACCGGGTGATCTCCCTCGATCCTGTTCTCACCGGGCAGGTGCTCAAGCTGATCAACTCCGCCTATTACTCCCTCCCCAATCAGATCAGCTCGCTCACCCGGGCCATCATCATGCTCGGCCTCAATACCGTGAAGAATCTCGCCCTGAGTACCGCGGTACTGGGCAGCATGGGCCGGGAGGAGTCCTTCCAGTCGCTCTCCATGGACGAATTCTGGACCCACTCCATCTGCGTGGGCGTCATGGCCAAGGCCCTCGCCATCCGCAAGGGGGTTCCCGTCATGGTGCAGGAGGAGTTTTTCGTCGGCGGCCTGCTCCACGATCTCGGCAAGATTCCCCTCAACAACTGCTTTGCCGGGGAATACCGGCAGGCCCTGGAGCTGGCCGTCCTGGAGCAGGGGCCCCTGGTGAGGGCCGAGGAGATGATGCTCGGCTTTGATCATGGCGTGGTGGGGCGCATGATCGCGGAAAAATGGCAGCTGAACCCCGCACTGGTGGAGCTGTTCAGCCACCACCATGACCCGGAGAACGCGGCGGAGAAAATCAGGCTGCTGGTCAACATCGTCGCCCTGGCCAATGCCTACGCCAATCTCTTTGATGTCGGCTCCGCCGGGGACCGGTACCCGGATATCTCCCGGGTTGGCGAGCTGCTGGCCCGCCTGGGCCTGGGCTGGAGCGACATCTCAGCCTTGCATGCCAAGGTGCAGGGTGAGATAGAAAAGGCCCAGATTTTTCTTCAGGTGGCCAGGGAGGCGGTATGAGCATGAGGGTGAAATTCTGGGGTGTGCGCGGCTCCATCCCCTGTCCGGGGCCGAACACCGCGAAGTATGGGGGGAACACCGCCTGTCTGGAATTGCGTTTCCCCGAGCTCGATCGGCTGATCATCATCGACGCCGGCAGCGGCATCCGCGAGCTCGGCAATTACCTGATGGCCAACGATCTGCCCAGGGGCCCGATCCGGACCGAGATCTTCCTTACCCACACCCACTGGGACCATATCATGGGCTTTCCCTTTTTCACCCCCATCTATGTGCCGGGCAGCCGCATCAAGATTTACGGGCCGGTCAGCTACGAAGGGGACACCCTGGAGGGCATCGTTGGCGGCCAGCTCACCTACCGCTACTTTCCGGTGCGGCAGGCGGAGCTGGCGGCGGAAATCGAGTATGTCCACCTGAAGGAGGGGCGTTTCGACCTGGGGGACGGCATCGTGCTCACCACCAAGTATCTGAACCACCCCATCCTCTGCCTTGGTTATCGCTTCGAATACCAGGGCGCCTGTTTCTGCACCGCCTACGACACCGAGCCCTTCCGGAATCTCTTTTGCACCGATCCCGCCGACCCTTCCTACGACGAGGAGATGGCCAGGGAGGGCGAACTGGTGGCGCAGGAGCAGAATGCGGTCCTGGAGGAGTTTTTCCGGGGGGCGGATCTGCTGGTGCATGACACCCAGTACACCGAGGAGGAGTATGTGAAGAAATTCCTCGGCTGGGGCCACTCTTCCTTCGAGCATGCCGTGGCCGCGGCGAACCGGGCCGGGGTGAAGGCCCTGGCTCTTTTTCACCATGAGCCGCTGCGCACCGATGCCCAGATCGAGGAGCTCTGCGCAAGGCATTGTGCCGCCGCCGCCCCTGGCGCCACCGAGGTTTTTTTCGCCCGGGAGGGGATGGTGCGGGAGCTCTGAGGCGAGCAGGCCCCAGGCCGTGGAGGGCAAAGTCCTTAAGTTTCCGTGCTTCTGTGCCGAAGGGAACTGTAGGGGCGGGCGCTGCCCTGGAGAAGAACCGCGACCGGGGTGAAGACGATGGTTATTTCCGACGAAATCAAGTTCCCAAGGCCCATGAGGGGCGGGGCCGACCCGGCCCGGTCCGAAAAGAAGATCGACCCTGTCGACGGCATTCCCGCCGTGGTCCGGATCGGGGCCTTCAAGCGCGAATGGGCGCGGGGGAGGGAAGAACGACGCCGGCGCCAGGAGGAGAGCCTCTGGGATACCGACGAACTGTCGGTGCGCAGGCTGGTCGAAAGGGTCAACCGTCATCTCGAGCGCCGACATATCCCCATCCACCTCGTCCTGATCAGGGACGTGAACGGCTACGCCATCGATGTCTATGACTGCACCGGCAACCAGCAGTGCACCCTGGTCGGCGATGTGCTCATCGATCTTTCCGAACTTCCGATCCTGCTCAAGAACCTGGAGCAGGAGACAGGCATTTTGCTCGATACCGTCTCGTAATTCCCCCTGTTGTCAATCCATTTTTCTTGTTGAAATCTGCATGGAAACGTGCTACGAATGCCTTTCGTGTTCTGAATGGTCATTCAGAATATAGGTGTTTTTCCCTATGTTGTCAGGGGTTTTGAGGGTAAGTCATGCTTCTTGCGGAATTGCTTGCGGATCGAAAGGGAGAGATTCTGGATACCTGGGTGAACCAGGTGCTGGCCACCTACCCTGCCGATGCCGCGCATATCTTCAAGAAGGGCAAGGACCAGTTTGCCAATCCCATCGGGTTCGCGGTGAAAAGCAGCCTCTGGGAGGTCTACGGACTGCTCTTTGACAAGGACGAGCCGGAAAAGATCGTGGAGCCGCTGCGGCAGCTGGTGCAGATGCGGGCGGTGCAGACCTTTGAGCCCTCCGAGGCGGTTTCCATGGCCTACATCCTGAAAAAGGTGGTCAAGGAGTATTGCCGGCAGGAAAAAGTGACGGACCTGCCTGGCTGGCAGGCTTTTGAGGAAAAGGCGGACGTTTTGGCCTACACCATGTTCGACCTGTACGTTGCCTGTCGCGAACGCCTCTATCAGACGCGGATCGCCGAGATTAAAAGTGGAAACAACATCATAACGGATGGCGGTTGCCCTTCGAAACTGATGGATAGTGATACCGCCGGCAAGGCGGAGCTTAAAACTCTTTAATTTTAAGTAACCATGCGAGGTAAGAGTAAATGAGAATCCTGAATCCATTCATCGCAGTGTTGGCGCTTGTCCTGGTTGCCCTGGCGGCGGCCCAGGTGCCAGGGGGGCAGGGGTTGATAGGGGTGGTTTTACCCTATCTCGCCTTTGCCATCTTTCTGGGAGGGTTTGCCTACCGGATCACGCAGTGGGCGAAATCTCCGGTTCCCTTCCGGATCCCGACCACCTGTGGTCAGGCAAACTCCCTGCCCTGGATCAAGCAGAACAAGTTCGACTGCCCCTCCACCAGGACGGGCGTCATCGTCAGGATGCTTCTCGAAGTCTTTCTGTTCCGCTCGCTGTTCCGGAACACCAAGGCCGAAATCCATGACGGCCCGAAGCTGGTCTACGGCTCCAGCAAGTTCCTCTGGCTCTTCGCCCTGCTCTTCCATTACTGTTTCCTGGTCATTGTCCTCCGTCACCTGCGCCTCTTCTTCGATCCTGCTCCCGCCTTTGTCGCCGCCCTTGAGTTCGGCGACGGCTTCATGCAGGTGGGCGCGCCGGTTCTCTACCAGACCGACATCATCTTTGTCCTGGCCCTGGGCTTTCTCTTCCTGCGCCGGGTGGTGCTGAACAACATCCGTTACATCTCCCTGCCCGCCGACTACTTCCCGCTCTTCCTCATCCTGGGTATTGCCATCACCGGCATCCTGATGCGCTACGTGCTGCGGGTGGACGTGGTGGCCATCAAGCAGTTGACTCTTGGCCTGGTCACCTTTTCACCGGCCCTCGTCGGGGAGATCGGCACGATCTTCTTCGTCCACGTCATGCTGGTCTGCGCGCTGATGATCTACTTCCCCTTCAGCAAGCTGATGCACATGGGCGGCGTCTTCATGAGCCCGACCCGGAACATGATCAACAACAGCCGGATGGTTCGGCACATCAATCCGTGGAATGATCCCAACATCAAGCCGCATTCCTACGCTGCCTACGAGGACGAGTTCAGGGAGTTCATGAAGGACGGCGGATTACCAGTTGAGAAGGAATAAGAACGATGGCAATCATGAAAGCAGACAAACTCGGTGTAAGCGTTGCGAAGGGCCCTTCCATGATGTCCGGGGCTGTTCCGAAACAGGACTGGTGGGATGTCCCGGCTGTCTTCAAGTCCGGGAACTATTGCTATCCCGCCAAGAAGGAGATTCACGAATACCATCAGAAGGGCCTGCCCCAGGTCTTCGGCGGCAACCCCCGCGAGTGGGATCCGGAGAGCGATGACTGGAAGCTGCCCGACGGCTGGGAGGAGATCATCCTCAACGGCCTCAAGGAGCGGCTCGACAAGTTCCGCTCCCTGAAGATCTTCATGGATTGCTGCGTGCGCTGCGGCGCCTGCGCCGACAAGTGCCACTTTTTCCTGGGCACCGGCGATCCCAAGAACATGCCGGTGCTGCGCGCCGAGCTGATGCGTTCCGTCTACCGGAACGACTTCACCCTGGGCGGCAAGATCCTCAAGAAGATGGCCGGCAACCGGCCCATGACCTTCGGGGTGCTGAAAGAGTGGTTCATGTACTACTATCAGTGCACCGAGTGCCGCCGCTGC
>DDXK01000120.1 GCA_002347185.1 Desulfobulbaceae bacterium UBA2262
CCTGATCATTCAGTTCATCAAGGAACAGCGGCGTCAAGGCGAAGGGGTGGTCGACGCGACCCTCGCCGCCGTGAAGATCCGGTTCCGTCCCGTGATCATGACCTCGCTGGCCTTCTTCTTCGGCACCCTGCCCATGGCCCTGACCCGCGGGGCGGGCGCCGGGGCGCAGAACGCCATCGGCAGCGCGGTGACCGGCGGTCTGCTCTCGGCGACCTTCATCGACCTGATCTTCATCCCGTTTTTCTTTGTTCTGGTCTCCCGATACTTTGTCAGGAAGCGGTCGGCTGGGCAAGCCCCGGCTACCGCCAACGCCCCGGAGGTGCATTGATATGAAACGGAAGCGCTCAATCCTGTGTTTGTCCGGAGCGGCAGTGCTTTTTCTGGCTGGTTGTTCCCTGGCCCCCAGCTACAGCCGGCCGGAAGCCCCGGTCCCGGCCGAGTGGCCAAGCGGGCCGTCCTATGCGGAGCGAGGGGATGAACAGGAGGCGCCGGTCGCGGCCGCGCTGGCCTGGCAGGAGTTCTTCGTCGACAGGCGGCTGCGGGCGCTGATCGCCATGGCCCTCGAACAGAACCGTGATCTGCGGGTTGCCGCCCTCAACATCGAGAAAGCGCGGGCCCAGTACCGGATCGAGCGCGCCGGCCTTTTGCCGGCGCTCGACGCCAGCGGCGTGGGCAGCAAGCAGCGCGTTCCGGATACGCTTTCCCCGACCGGCGAGGCGCAAACCGTGGCGCAGTACAGTGCGGGCCTGGGGGTCAGCGCCTATGAGCTCGATCTTTTCGGTCGGGTGCAAAGCCTCAAGAAGCAGGCCTTGGCGCAGTATCTCGCCAGCGAGGAGGCGCGGCGTGCGGTGCGGATCAGCCTGATCGCGGAGGTGGCGGCCGATTATCTGACCCTGGCCGCGGACCGCGAGCGGCTGCAGCTGGCCCGCAATACCCTGACGGCCCAGCAGGCCACCTATGACCTGATCCGGCGCCGCCACGAGCTGGGTGCCGCCTCCGAGCTCGAGCTGCGGCAGGCCCAGACCCGGGTGGACGCGGCCCGGGTGGATATCGCCCGCTACACCACGCTGGTGGCCCAGGACCAAAACAGTCTCAGTCTGGTGGTCGGCGGCCCGTTGCCGGAGGAGCTGCTTCCGGAATCGCTTTCCGCTTCCCTCGCCGCGGTGGAAGAGTTCGCCCCAGGCCTGCCTTCCGAGGTTTTGCTCCGGCGCCCGGACATCCTGGCGGCCGAGCAGCAGCTCAAAGGGATGAACGCCAACATCGGCGCGGCCCGAGCCGCCTTTTTTCCGCGCATCACCCTCACCGGTTCAGTGGGCTTCGGCAGCGACGAGCTCTCCACGCTTTTCGCCGCCGGTTCCGATACCTGGGCCTTTGCCCCGCGCGTCGTGCTGCCGATCTTTGACGCCGGTTCGCGCTGGTCGCGCTTGCGGGTGGCCGAGGCGGACAGGGATATCGCCCTGGCCCGCTACGAAAAGGCGATCCAGACCGCCTTCCGGGAGGTGGCCGACGCCCTGGCCCAGCGGGGCACCATCGACGAGCAGCTGGCGGCGCAGAGTTCGCTCGCCGAGGCCACGGCCAGCAGCCATCGCCTCTCCCAGGCCCGCTACGAGAAAGGGGTGGACAGCTATCTGACCGTGCTCGATGCCCAGCGTGCTCTCTATGCCGCTCAGCATGGCTTGATCGGCAGCCGGTTGACGCGGCTGCTGAACCTGGTCACCCTGTACAAGGCCCTCGGCGGCGGGGGGGAGCCTGCCGCTGCCACCGAGACCACCGATATGCCCTGACCGGCGCTTATTTCTCCAGGCCTGCCTTGACGTATTTGTCGTAGCTGGTCATGTAGATGTCCGCCATGGTCAGAAAGGCCGTGACGACGAGCGGACCGTAGATGATGCCCATGAAGCCGAAGACGCTCAACCCTCCCATGATCCCGAGAAAGACCAGCAGGGTGTGCATGTGCACCTGGCTCCCCACCAGCTTGGGCTTGAGGAGGTACTCCACCGAAAAGGAGAGCAGCAGGTAAAAGAGCAGCACCGCCATGCCGGTCGGCATGTCTCCTTTGACGAGGAGAATCAGGCCGGTGGGGATCAGGACCAGGCCGATGCCGAAGATGGGCAGAAAGGCGAGAATCCCCATGACCACGCCCCAGAGCACGGCGGGGCCCAGATCGAGAATGGCGAAGAGCGCCCCGCCCAGCACGCCCTGAATCAACCCGCAGATCCCGTTGCCGATGAGGATGGCCCCGGCAATCTCCTCGAATTTTTTTATCAGGCGCCGCTCCTGGTCGTCGGGCAGGGGGGAAAGGGTGAGGAGGTAGGAAACGAGCTTCTCGCTGTCCATGAGCAGGAAGAAGATGGTGAGGATCATCATGAAGAAGTTGAAGACGAAGAGGAGGATGTTGGCCGCCCAGCCGCTGATCTGGTTGTAGAGGTACAGGCCGGTGACCTTGATGAACTCGGAGGCGGCGTTGCTCACCGACTCCGGCTCCAGGGCGATGCCGAAGGAGGCAAGTACTTCCATGAGGCGGGCCATGGCGGCGCTGTTCTGAAGATCCTTGATTTTCATGGCCAGTTCCGCGGCCTTGCCCGATTGATAGAGGTTGAGCACCTCCTGGGAGAGGGAGAAGACGAAATAGGCCAGGGGCAGAAAGACCAGGAGGATGATGAGAAGGCAGGTGAGCAGGGAGGCGAGGCTGGCGGAGATTTTTTTGTTGCAGAAGGCGTAGACCGGCCGGAAGAGGGTGGCCAGCAGGTAGGACAGGATGAGGATGGCGAGAAAGGGCCAGAGCAGGCGGCACAGCATGAGGATTACCGCCAGAAAGAGGATCAGGAAATAGCGGAGGACCATGGGGCTTGGGGGTGTTTCTTGCATGGGGTCACCAGGAGAAGGGCTGCGTGGCAAAGGGATTTTCTTGCATCATACACAGAAGTTGGGGTCCGCGGCAGCAAGAACTTGCCTCGGCCTTAAAAACCCGGGGCAGGGGCGCAAAAGCCCTGCCGGCGGCGGTTCGGGCGAGTCCTCCTTTTTGGCGGCGCCGACAAGAAGTTGTTTGAAATATGCACGGGATCGGAATATAGTGTGGGCCTTTAATGTTGTGAAAATAGGTTCTTATCCGAGGAGCACCGAGGGACGCGCATGGATATCCGGCTGGTACAGATAAGCGAGAGCGAGGCAAAACCCAAACCCGAGCAAACGGCCCTGGGTTTTGGCAGGTATTTCACCGATCACATGCTGGTCATGCCCTATAGCGAAGGCAAGGGCTGGCACGATGCCTCCATCGGCAAGTACCGCAATTTTTCCCTGGATCCGGCGGCCATGGTCCTCCATTACGGACAGGCCATCTTCGAGGGGCTCAAGGCCTATCGCGGCAAGGACAACGGCATCTATCTCTTCCGGCCCACGGCCAATATCGAGCGGATGAACCGCTCCGCCGCCCGGCTCTGCATGCCGCAGCTGCCCGTGGACGAGGTGCTGGAGGCGCTCAAGCAGCTTCTTCTTCTCGATCAGGAGTGGATCCCCACCGCCAAGGGCGCAAGCCTCTATATCCGCCCGACCATGATCGCCACCGAGGCGGCTCTGGGTGTGCGGCCGGCCAAGGAGTACCTCTTTTTCATCATCCTGAGCCCGGTGGGCGCCTACTATCCAGAGGGGTTCAACCCGGTACGGATCTATGTCACCGACAAGTATGTCCGCGCGGTGCCAGGCGGGGTCGGTGAGGTCAAGACCGCCGGCAACTACGCGGCGAGCATCATGGCCGCCGTGGAGGCGCAGCGGGCCGGCTTTACCCAGGTTCTATGGCTGGACGGAGTGGAGCGCAAGTATGTCGAGGAAGTAGGCACCATGAACATCTTCTTCGTCATCGGGGACGAGGTGATCACCCCGCCGCTTTCAGGCAGTATTCTGCCCGGCGTCACCCGGGATTCGGTGCTCCGGGTTGCCAGGGATCTGGGCCGCAAGGTGGTTGAACGCAAAATTTCCATCGACGAGGTGCTGGCCGCCCAGGAGGCGGGAACCCTTGCCGAGATTTTCGGGACCGGCACCGCGGCGGTGATCTCCCCGGTCGGCTCCCTGCATTATAAGGGCCGGGACTGCCTGATCAACGGCGGCAGGACCGGGGCGCTGTCGCAGGCGCTTTTTGACGAGATCCAGTCCATCCAGTATGGCCTGAAGCCCGACCCCTATGGCTGGGTCGTGCGGCTGTGAGGCGTTTTTAGGGCAACCGCGTCGGGGAAAAGAGATTCCTCGGACGATTCTTCGCTTAACATCCTGATTTTCATAAATAAAAAAAATCAGGATCGTCTCTTGATTTTTCAAAAACCGATACATATTGTTTGGCGCACAAGGCAGGAAAGTGCCGTGTTTCACGGCCTTCCCTGCCGCTTCATTTAAGGATTTGGGAACGCTGCGAGCAACTGTTGCTCACCCCTGTCAGTATTCAACCTAATAATTACCTAACGAGATGGAGGCATTGCATGAAAATTCGTCCGTTGAATGATCGCATTCTGGTCAAGAGACTGGAGGAGGAGGAAAAAACCAAGGGTGGCATCATTATCCCTGACAGCGCCAAGGAAAAGCCGGCCGAGGGCAAGGTAATTGCCGTGGGCAAGGGCCGCCACAACGACAAGGGCGATCGGGTGCCGGTGGAGCTCAAGGTCGGCGATCGGGTGCTCTTCTCCAAGTATGGCGGCACCGATGTCAAGATTGACGGCGAAGACTACCTGATCATGCGTGAAGATGACGTTCTCGGCGTGGTCGAAGGCTGAGCGTAGCTCCTTAAATCATTTAAATTTCTTGAGAAGACGGAAAGGAGAATAAGCACCATGGCAGCAAAAGATATCAAGTATGGCGTCAAAGCCCGGGAGTCCATTCTCAACGGCGTAAACACTCTGGCCAATGCCGTGAAGGTCACCCTCGGCCCCAAGGGCCGCAAT
>DDXK01000021.1 GCA_002347185.1 Desulfobulbaceae bacterium UBA2262
GTGCAGGGTGGTGGTCTTGCCGGAGCCGGTGGGCCCCACCACCAGCATCAGCCCGTAGGGCAGATCGAGGAGGCGGCGCAGCTCGACGAGGTTCCGCTCGGAAAGGCCCATCTTGTCCAGGGGCATGGCCGAGCCGGCGGCAAGAATGCGCAGGACCATGTCTTCGTTGCCGCCATGGGTGGGCAGCGTGGCCACGCGCAGCTCGATGGCCCCCTTCCTGGTTTTGAATTTGATCTTGCCATCCTGGGGCAGGCGTCTTTCCGCGATGTCGAGCTTGGCGATGATCTTCAGCCGCGAGACGAGGGAGCGCTTGTAGGTGTGCGGGATATTTTTGTAATGGCTGCAGGCGCCGTCGATGCGGAAGCGGACCGAGGTGCCCTTCCGGCCGGGCAGCGATTCGATATGGATGTCCGAGGCGTTGCGGGCCACGGCGTCCTCGATGATTTTGTTGGCCATCTGCACGACGACGCCGTCGGCGGCGCTGCCGAGCCCTTCCTCCTCGTCGCCGCGATCATCTCCCTCTTCGAGGATCTCCAGGGATTCGAAGACGTCGTGGCTCGGTTCTCCCAGGGTGTATTTCCCGTAGAAGAAATCGATGAACTTGTTGATGTCCTCCCTGAGGCCGACATTGAAGCTGAAGGGGACGCCATGGAGTATGGAGCGGATGTTGTCCTGCTTGCCGAGATCGTTGGGGTTGTCGGCGAGCACGGTGATGACCTCGCCCACCTGGCCAATGGGGATGAAAACATTGCTCCGGAAATAACTTTCCTTGACGCCCTGGATGCAGTGGGGCACCTCCGGGGCCTCGGAGTCGTTGAACTGCACAAAGGGGCATTCGTAGTATTCGGCCAGGGATTCCCCGAGTTGGTGTTTCTCGATGCCGAAATCGCTGCGCAGCACGTTGTCCAGGGTGTTGTTGTTCTGCCGCGCCTTCTGCTTGGCCGCGTCGAACTGGGCCGGGGTGATGAGCTTGTTGCGGATCAGCCCGTAAAACTGGCCGTATTTGGTGGTGGTCTGCGAGAGGGTGGAAAGGCGCTTCCTGGCGTTATGGTAGGAGGGATCGATGGTGACGATCTCCTGCAGGGCCTTGATGGTGAAAGGGATAGAGCCGGTGCGTTCGTAGGTGATGGCCAGGAGGTCGAGGAGGCGGAGACGCTCCTCCTTTTTGACGAGGTCGCTTTTTTTGCTGGCCGCCTCGAAATGCTCAATGGCCTCGAAGGGCTTGTCCAACTGCAGGCAGCATTCGCCCAGCTTGGTATGCACGGCGGCCGGCCGGTACTCGCTGGAGAGAAGCGCGCGGAACTCTTCGGCCGCCTCGTTGTAAAAACCAGCCACCATCAGACCCAGGCTGTTTTCAAAACGGGTTGCCTCGCTGAGGGGGGCTGCTCCGCCCCTGCCGCCAGCCTCGGTGCTGGCCGAGCCGGCATCGGTTTGCAGGGCGACCAGCCGTTCTTCCACCTTGTCCCGGAGGATCGGCTCCTCGCTGCCGACCAGGGTCAGCAGGGATTCGTAGATGGCAAGAGCCTCTTCGGTGAGGCCCTGCGCGGCATAGAGATCCGCTTCGGCGAGGCGCGCTTCGATGGTTTCCTTACTGGCCTGGGGGGTAGTCGTGCTCATGGGGTGGGGCTCAGACGCTCCTGATCGTTATGACGGCAATGCTTTTGCCGCCAAGCTCCAGTTGGCCGGCAAAAAGGGAGTCCGGTTCCCGGGCCGGAGTCCAGCTGGCGGTTGCCGGAACCTCGATTTGCCGGCTCGGCTCCGGGAGCCAGAAGGCCAGGCAGCAGTTCCCCTTGCAGGCGATGAGCAGGGTGTTCTCCTCCGGTCCCGGGGCAGGGCCGACCACCGGCACGCGCAGGGCCTTCAGGGTGGACTCGTCCTGGCGGAGCAGCTCACCCTTGATCGCCGGGCTGATCTTGCCGAAGAAGCCTTTTTTGAGATTCGTGAGGGCATAGAAGGGGGCGTCGGTTTTCTTCGGGGGCTTTGCCTCGTAAGCGATCTGTTCGGGAACAAAGGCCACGCTCCTGCCTCCCCAGGAGGCGGTGGCCAGGAGCGGCCAGGGACAGGGCCGGCTTTCCGTCTCGGCGACCGCGGCCTCCTCGCTCGGCGGCTGCGTGCCAGGGCGGTAGTCGCCGGCCAGGGCCGCGATCAGGCTCTGCCTCTCCTTTTCCAGCCGTTCCCGGAGCTCAACGTGAATGGCGAGCAGTTTTTCGTAGCCGGGTGATTTGGCGAAAAGATTTTCCAGGGGGATGATTCTTTTTTCTATGCATTTTTCCAGCACCGTGAGGTGGACGTTTACCGCCTCAGCCAGGCCAGCGGGGGCGGGGGCGGGTATCGCCGCCGGCAGTTCAAGGCCGAGGTCCGCAGCTTCGGCCCTGGGCTCTCTGGTCCGGCTCTTTTCCGGAGCCGGCGGGGGGGGCGGTTCTTCCTTCGCCTCGCTTCCGGCCGGAGCGGCCGCGACAAGCTTGGTGTAATCCTTGGGGATATTGGGTACTGCTGAGCGCAATTCCGAGAGAGTGGGGTCGATGAGGGTGTCTTCAAGCAGGGAGAGATCCTCGGCCCGCGCCACGGCGAGCAGGGTGTGGAGGCCCTCCTTCAGGGTTTTCGGGGCCGAGGTCGGCACACTCTGCGGGGCCACGGACATCGCTTCGAGGATTTTCTCCATCAGGGTGAAAATCTCGCCCACGGCTCCGGATTTGGTCGCATCGAAGGTCTTCTGGATTTCCGCCAGGCCGGAGCGGCAGGTGGCGATGTTGGCGGCGGAGATTTCCCATTCCAGGGAAAGCAGGGCTTCTTCAAAGGCCGCGTATTCCTGCGGGAGGGCGACCGCCGTCTCTGGCGCTGCCGACGCTTCGCACTGCGGGACGGCGCCCGCAGGAGCCGGATCCTCTGGTGCTGTACCGGCGGCAGTGGGCGCCGGTTTTTTTTCTCCCGGTTGGGCAAAGGGGATGAACAGGTTGTCGATGGCTTCGTCGATCTCGCTGTGGAAATCTTTCCCGGGCTTCTTGTCGATCATGCGCTTGTTCTCCTTGAAAAACCGTTAAAGCATCGGGGAGGAGCGGACAGTGTTATTTGCGATCGTGCAGCAGATGTTTGTTGGCGACATACCGGACTGTCAGTTTGCTGATTTCCCGCAAGGTCTCAAAGACGCCCATGCCGGTCACCGCCGAGGCCTCGAAGGTTTTTACCTTGAGGGTGCTGTTGAGATCCGCCTCAAGTTCCTCAACGGTCAGGGTCGGAATGGGAGTATCCACCAGGTCCCGCTTGTTGAACTGGATGACCAGGGGCATTTCCTCGAGCTTGAGCCCGTAATCAAGGAGATTTTTCCGCAGATCCTCCAGGCTTTCGATGTTGCGCTCGCGGCGGACCTGCAGGGGGTCGGCGACAAAAACCAGTCCGTCGACCCCCTTCAGGACCAGCTTCCGGGTCGCGGCGTACATCACCTGGCCGGGCACGGTGTAGAGCTGGATGCGGATGTTGAAGCCCTGGATGGTGCCCAGGTTCAGGGGGAGAAGATCGAAGAAAAGGGTTCTGTCCCCCTTGGTCTCGATGGTCAGCATCTTGCCCCTGGTGTTGTCGGCCATGGAGCTGTGCACGGTGAGGAGGTTTGTGGTCTTTCCGCAACGGCCCGGGCCGTAATAGACGATCTTGCAGTGGACTTCGCGTTTGCTGAGGTCGATAAGGGCCATGAATCATCCCTCGAAAATTTGCAGAATGGTATTGGTGAGTTCGGCAACCCGGCAACGGACCAGGCCAAGAGAGACTTCCTCCCCGAAGATGGTGATGAGGATCAGCTCTTCGCCAATGCGGCCGAAGTGGATATTGCCGTTTTTGCCCTTGTGGAAGAGCAGGGAGAAATCTTCTTCGCCGATCAGTTTGGCGATCTGGGAGGTCGCGCCCAGGTTGGCGGCGGCCAGGGCGGCCAGGGAGATGGCGTCGATTTCCTGCGAATCCTGGCCGCAGTTGGAAAGAATGTTGCCGGCGCCATCGATGAGCAGTGCGGTGCGGACTCCCGCCTGGATCAGCGAGCTTTCAATGGCCGTTCTGGCTTTATCGAGGATTTCCGCTGTGAGGATAAAGTCTTGCATGTCCCGGATGCTCCTGCAGTGGGGGTGGCGTGGTTCCCTGGCTCTGGCAGTCGGAGGAGGCTCCCTGCGCGGGGGCGTTCCGGCCGGATGTGTTCCGTTGTCTGGGGGGTGGCGTGTTTATCATGCTGAATTCAAGGAAAAAATACGTTTCTATCGTGTACATGGAAAAAAAAAGCATGTCAAGGGGAAAGCGTGTGCGCGGGGCTGGCGTCTCCGCTCTTTCCGGGGCGGGGAGGGCAGGGGAGGTGGGGGAGCCCGTACGGAGAAAAAAGGGGTGGAGAGGGCGGAAAGCACGGTATTTCATGGAGAAGATTGCCGCGTCGAAAGTATTGCTCTGGGAATCTCTTTGTGGTACGTTGCAAAATTGAGTGTTTTCTGCAGGGCTGGGTCGGCCGATTCAGTCGGGAAATTCTCTCTTTGACAGCCGGTTTCCGGTGTCATTTCCGTTCACGCCATTACGTTGTTTACCATTTATATAGGCAGGAGGCGAATCGTGCGGTTCCCTTCCTGGAAATTGCTTCATTCATGAGGTGATCGCTTGAAAAAGAAGATCTTGATTGCCAACCGGGGAGAAATTGCCCTGCGCATCATCCGGGCGGTGCAGGAGCTGGGGCATGTCGCCGTGGCTATTTATGAAACGCCGGACAAGGACGCCCTGCATATCCGCACGGCGGACGAGGCGGTCTGGATCGGCAATGGGCCGCGCGCCGATTACCTGAACATCGACAAGGTGATCACCGCGGCCAAACAGCACGGGGTGGACGCCATCCATCCCGGCTACGGCTTCCTGGCCGAGAATCCCGATTTCGCCAAGGCCTGCGAGGACAACGGCATCATCTTCATCGGCCCCTCCTCCGAGGTGATCCAGGCCCTGGGCGACAAGGTCACCGCCCGCAGGATCATGCAGGAGGCGGGCATCGCCATGGTGCCAGGCACCCAGAATCTTTCCGCTGGTGAGGCCGGGGTTGCCGAGGCCAAGGCCTTCGCCGACAAGTACGGCTATCCGGTGATGCTGAAGGCCACCGCCGGCGGCGGCGGCCGCGGCATTCGGCGGGTGGAGAACGAAAGGCAGCTTGTTGACGAAATTCCCGTGGCCCGGGCGGAAGCAAAGGCCGCCTTCAACAACGACGCCGTCTACCTGGAAAAGGTGGTGATCAACCCCAAGCATGTCGAGGTGCAGATCATCGCCGACAAGGAGGGCAACACCGTCCATCTCGGCTCCCGCGACTGCTCCATCCAGCGCCGCAACCAGAAGCTCGTCGAGATCGCTCCCTCCCTGATCCCGGACAAGGCCCTGGTCGACCGGATCTGCCAGACCGCGGTCAAAGCGGCCAAGGCGGCCAACTACTTCAACGCCGGCACCGTCGAGTTCCTGGTGGACAAGGACTGGAGCTTCTACTTCATGGAGATCAACACCCGGGTCCAGGTTGAGCACACGGTCACGGAGATGGTCACCGGCATCGAT
>DDXK01000052.1 GCA_002347185.1 Desulfobulbaceae bacterium UBA2262
TCGCCCTGGATGTTCACCACCACGTCCTGCTCGGCGATGCCCATGATGCCTGCGGCTTCGGCCAGGCGGTCGGTGCCGGAGACATGATCAGCGCGGGTCATCACCACCTCGCCGCCGAAGGAACGCACGCTGTCGGCGATCCGCTCGTCATCTGTGGCCACCGCCACCCTGGAGAGCATGGCCACGGCGCGGGCACGCTCGTAGACATGCTGGATCATGGACTTGCCCGCGATCTTGGCGAGCGGCTTGCCCTCGAAACGGCTGGAATGGTAGCGGGCCGGGATGATGGCCACAACTTTGGGTTGTGCTTTATGCTGGGTTTCCATTATCTTCTCTGGAGTGTGATTTCACTGCCACTGCCGCGTAGCGGCGCACAAAACCGTATGAATATACCATTTATCGCAGATCGTGCACTGGTAAAAAGCGCTTCCTGCCCTGATCTCCGCAGCGGCCGGGGAATAGTGCGTCCATGACTGCCCCCAAGCACTTAGTGCCCGTTGCCGTAAGTTTTGCGGATGCGGCCATGGAAGAAGATGCCGCCTCGCTCGCCGCTCAGCTTGCCCTGCCGCTGGCTTCGCCGCAGGACGAGAGCTATCCCCTCCTCCTCTCCCTGACGCCGGAACGCCTGGAGTTGCGGCAGACCGGCAAGAATGCGGCAGGCCCCCTCTTTGTCGACTTCAGCGCCGAAACATTAGCGTACCGCCGCCGCCACGGCAGCAGCCGCAAGGAGGCGGTGGCGCGGGCCGTAGGTCTCAAGGGCGGCTTATCGCTTTCCATTCTCGACGTCACCGCAGGCCTCGGCCGCGACGGCTTCATCCTGGCAGGCCTCGGTTGCCGGATGCATCTTGTCGAACGCTCCCCCATTGTCGCCGCCCTGCTGGCGGACGGCCTTGCGCGGGCGGCACAAGATCCGGCCCTTGCCAGGATCACCGCCAACATCACCATCACCGTGGCAAGCGGCCTTGAGGTGCTGCAAAACCAGCAGACAGAGCGGCCGGAAGTAGTCTATCTCGACCCCATGTATCCCCATCGGGAAAAAAGCGCCCTGGTGAAAAAAGAGATGCGACTGGTCCGCCTCCTGGTGGGCGACGACGAGGACAGCGATGCTCTCCTGACCGCAGCCCTCCCTGTTGCGACCAAGAGGGTGGTGGTAAAACGCCCCCGCCTTGCCCCGCCTCTGTCCGGCCCACCTCCCTCCTTCACCCTCAGCGGCAAGAACAGCCGCTTCGACGTCTATCTCGTATAGACGAAGCTTTCTCCTGGAGAACTGGCCACGCGCCAGGCCGGAGCATATTTTTTATTGACAACAAAAAACAAGCGCGATATTTTTTTGTACCAATTGGTCAGTTTTCTTATTCCAAAGAGGCCACGTCATGCCGGTCACCCTCAAGGGCGAAAAAACGAGAGAACATATCCTGAAAACTTCCCGCGGCATTCTGGTGAAGCAGGGGTTTCACAATACCTCCATCAGCGAAATCATTTCGGCCACAGGAGTAAAAAAAGGAAACCTTTACTATCATTTCACGAGCAAGGAAGAACTTGGCCTTGCGGTACTGGAAGACGCCAAGGCAGAATTCTTTGTCTTCCTGGACAAATCTCTCTCCGGCGCAGACCCTGTAGCCAAGATCGTCAATTCGTGCCAGGCCATTTTTAACGAGCAGAAAAAAAACAACTTTGTCGGCGGTTGCCTTTTTGGCAATACCGCTCTCGAAATGACAGACAGCAACCCAAAATTTGCGGCAGTCATCCAGGAACTCTTTGAGCGCTGGGCAGCACAACTTGAAGAGCTCCTCCACGAAGCGCAGCAAAACGACACTCTCCACTCAGAGATCCCTCCCCGGCTTTTGGCTAAAACCGTAGTGGCGACCGTGGAGGGGGCCATCATGATGTCTCGGGTCAGCAAACGCGAAAAAGATCTGCGGGATTTTCTCGCAGCAATCAGAGCCCTCCTCGGGGGATAATTTTTTTCAAAAAAAATGTACCGATCAGTTGGTACAGCAAGTGAAGCAGGAGTAACGCAGCATGAAAATTCTCGGGATATCAGGAAGCCCCCGTCGGGGAAAAACAACGGAACGCCTGGTGAAAGAAGTGCTTTCCGCAACGAGCTGCGAAACAGAATTCATCTCGCTGGCCGGGAAAAAAATCGCGCCGTGCAACGCCTGCCTCGCCTGCGTGCCGGACAATATCTGCAAGGTGAAGGATGACATGTCCTGGTTGCGGGAAAAAATTTTGGAGGCTGACGCATACGTCTTCGGCGCTCCCAACTACTTCTCCACTTTAAACAGCCTGACCCATAGCTTTCTGGAACGACTTTGCCAATTCCGCCATCGCTCCGGGACGGCGCTGGCAGGAAAATATGCGGCAATCGTCAGCACTGGCGGCATAGACCCATCCTCACCGGGAAAGGCAATAGAGTCCATGCTCCCCTACTTTCAAATCAGGCATATCGGCACTGTCAGCGCACTGGGAACAGCCTCCTGCTTTACCTGCGGACATGGCGAGAACTGCACGGTCGGCGCGGTGGCATTGCTTTTCGGAGCCGGGCATAAAATAGACAAGGATTCAATTCCGGATCTTTCCCGTCAACCGCAAAAAATAGAGGAAGCCCGACTGCTGGGGAAAAAGCTTGAAGCATGCATGACCGCGAGTCCGTCGGCATAACGATGTCATTTCAACATTTGTTACAACCAGCCAACTTTCCAACCTAAGGAGAACCCTATGAAGTCAAAAAAAATCATTGCCGGACTGCTTGTCGCTTTTTTTCTCTTTCTGCAGGGCTGCGGCAGCAAAAGTCAGCAATCCGCCCGATTTCAGGACCTAGGCAACGGAATCTGCCACGATACTGTGGCCGGACTCATGTGGCAGAAGGAAAAAAGCCCGACCATAAAGAGTTTTGCAGAGGCGCAGCTCTATGTAAAAAGCCTCAATCTCGGCGGATACACCGACTGGCGGCTGCCGACCGTATACGAGCTGTACGACTTGAATTATCTCTTCGACCTCCACCTCAACGGCAACTGCAACCTTGATCGGGAAGGAAAATACTGGTCCGGAGAAAAGGATGGAGAAGGGCTTGCCGGCGCCTGGGAGATCTCGGACCAGTGTGACCCGGAACGGAAGTACTATCCCGGCACCCACGGCGCTGTGAGGGCGGTGAGACCGTAACAAGAGTCCTTCTTTCGTCATGAAAAACGGGTGACAGCATGGAATTTGCCAGAAAATGGGTGCAGATACTCTTCGGCCTTCTCACCAATGCCAACTGGGCCTTTCCCTTTACCCGCTCCATATACCAGGGGCCTTTAAAGGTGATTTGCTCTCCTGGGCTGAACTGCTATTCCTGCCCGTCATCAACCACCTACTGTCCTGTCGGCTCACTGCAAAACATCCTTGGCGGCATTAAAATATCGCTTTCCAACAACCAGTATTTCTTCGGGTTGTCTGTAATTGGCGCCCTGGGAGTACTTGGAGCCATGTTCGGCAGGATGATCTGCGGATGGGCCTGCCCCTTCGGACTGATTCAGGAACTTCTCCATAAGATTCCGTCGCGCAAATTCTCGATCAGCAGATCGTTGAATTACGGGAAATACGCCATGCTGCTTGTGGTGGTCATTCTCTTTCCGCTCATCATGGTGGATGAATTTGGCGGCAGCTCACCGTGGTTTTGCAAATTCATCTGTCCGGCAGGCACCTTGGAGGCAGGCCTGCCCATGTTGCTGCTGCAACCGAACCTCACCAGCACCATCGGCGCGCTTTTTTACAACAAACTCGCGATCCTCTTGAGTGTTCTTCTCTGGAGCGTCGCGGCCAGCAGGCCGTTCTGCCGAACTCTCTGTCCTCTAGGCGCTTTCTACGGCCTGATGAACCGATTTCGCATGGTAAAACTCAAACTTGACGAGACACGCTGCACCAACTGCAAGGCCTGCCATCACGTTTGCCCTATGGGGGTGAAGTTCAACGAAAACCCTGATGACCCTGAATGCATTTCCTGTCTCGCCTGCCTGCACAAAGCCTGCAAATTTGAGGCAATCAGCATCGAGATCGGCGGCATGCCGATCGCAGCTACCCCCGCAAGACCGCTCGGGACCAATGTGCCCGACTCAGCCAAATACCCATTCTAACCAAAGGAGAATCATAATGGCTTCCGAAAGAAAAAAAGGAAGAGGGCAAATCAGAAAAGCCCCCTTCATTTTGCTGACCGTTTCCACACTTCTGTGGATAGTCGGGGCGGCCAGCGGCGAACCAAGCCGGGTACTCGAGCAGGCCTGGCAAGTTTGCCTCAGTTGCATAGGCATCGGCTGATGCCGAAACTATTCACTCGTACAGACAAGGAGAACACCATGGAAAAAAATCGCTGCATCAATTCATCCGCAAAAATTCTCATGCTGGCATTAACGATCATTGTTTGCCAGCCTGCTCTGGCTCTCGCGAACAAAACGGCGCCGGAGTTCCAGTTCCAAGCGATCAACACCTCCGAGACAATCCACAGCCGGGCATACCAAGGCACAGTGATGCTGGTGAACTTCTGGGCTACCTGGTGCCCTCCCTGCCGAAAGGAAATCCCCTCGCTCATCAAGCTGCAAAACGAATTTCATGATCAGGGATTCACGGTGATCGGCATCTCCGTAGACCAGGATGGAAACAGCGGGGTAAAAAAGTTCGCAGACAAAATGGGAATAAACTATCCTGTCGGCCAGGGATCTACGGAAATTGCCAAAAATTTCGGCCCCATTGCAGGAATCCCCGCCTCTTTTCTCATAAACAGAAAAGGGGATATCGTCAAAAGCTACCCCGGGTATGCGACCCACGAACAACTCAAAAAAGACATAGAAGAACTCATCAACCCCTAACAATACAGCACCGAACAAGCTGATGGACCAAGTGACAGAGGCGGCCCGGCAGCAATCCCGCCTCTGTCCGGACCAGCGCCCTCCTTCACCCTCAGCGGCAAGAACAGCCGCTTCGATGTCTATCTCGTCCGGGATGAGTCCTGATCATTCCGCGCGAATGTGCTCAGCCAGGAAAATTCATTCCTTACCTTAGGGAAATGACTTGAAAATATCTCCCTTTGCCAGGGAACGATCAAAAACAAAGTTTTTCAAGCCGGGCGATTGTGCTAACCTTGTAGAGTAACAGTTGTTTCGTCGGCCCCTGAGTCAGCTTTCCGGAGCCACCATAAAAGGGCGTGTTTTTTGCGTCGGCCAGGAAATCCTGCAATGAAGATTTTCATCTCATCCATAGGCAGAAAGCTGGCATTGCTTGTATTGCTTTCCGTCCTGCCTGCCCTGGCCATCCTCCTGCACAACGGCATGGAGCAGCGCCGTCATTCCATAAACGCCGCGACGAACGACGTACTCCTCCTTGCCCACTCCATTGCCGAAGCGCAGAAGGCCATCGCCACCTCGACCCGACAGATACTCTCCACCCTCGCCAAGATGCCCGCAATTCAAGCAATGGATGCCCAGGCGAGCAACAGGCTTCTCAAGGCTGTAACCGAAAAAAACCCAGAATATCTCGGCCTTGCCCTCACCGACGTCACAGGAAAGGTGGTTGCATCCAACAGGCCGCATGAGGGCGTCAGCCTGGCCGACCGCAAACATTTTCGAGACGCCCTGGCCAAAAGAGACTTTGCCGTTGGTGAATATATCATTGCCAGACTTGGGCCGGAATCCCCCACCTTCGCCTTTGCCCTGCCAGTACTCGACCAGGAAGGCACCGTAAAGGGGGTGCTCACCGCCGTGCTCAGGCTCGACCATTTCGCCAGCTTCATCGACGTCTCGCATCTGCCGGAAAATTCGTTCATCGCTCTGACGGATCACCAGGGGATCAGGCTTTTTTATTACCCTCCCCGGGAAGAGACCAATCCCATCGGCAAACCGATCCGCAGCAAGAACTGGGAGACAGCACAGAAAGCCAACGGACCCGGCCTCTTTGTCCGGCAGGGCTCCGACGAAATCCGCAGGATATTCGCCTTTGAACCTGTGCGTCTTGCGCCGGATGCGGATCCGTACATGTATGTCTGGGCCGCGATTCCGGAAGAGCCAACTCTCGCTCCCGCCAACGCCGCTCTCAGGCGCAGCCTTCTTCTCATGACGCTCTCCACGGCCCTTGCCCTTGTTATCGCCTGGGCGGTGGGCAGAAAAACCCTCATCGCCCCTATCCAGCGCCTGGTGGCCACCACCAGAAATTTCGCTCAAGGCCGCCTGGAAACCAGAAGCGACCTGACAGCCGCACAACAGGGAGAGATCGGCACCTTGGCCAGCGCCTTCAACGACATGGCCGATTCCCTCGCAAAGAGCCAAAAAATGCTGAAAGAGCGTCAAGCGCATCTGGAGGAGGCACAGCGGATAGCGCATATCGGCAGCTGGGAGTGGGAGGAGGCGACCGGCAAGTCGGTCTGGTCGAAAGAGCTATTCAGGATTCTCGAAATCGACCCGGACGGATCGGTTCCTTCCCTTGCCGAGCAGGAAAAAATATTCAGCGCCGACAGCATGCAAGCCGTCAGGGCGGCCATGCAGAACACCCTGGAAAGCGGAGCCCCTTATGAAGTGGTGATGGAGAGAACGCGCCAGGGGCTCCCCAGCCGCTGGCTGCTCGCCCGGGGCGAAGTACGACGCGACGAGGCCGGCAAGATTGTCGGCCTGCGCGGCACCGCGCTCGACGTCACCGAAAGCAGGCTTGCTGAACTTGAGCGGGAAAAACTGCAGAATCAGCTCAGCCAGGCCCAGAAGCTGGAATCCATCGGCCGGCTGGCGGGCGGGGTGGCGCACGACTTCAACAACATGCTTGCCGTCATTCTCGGCCATGCGGAAATGGCCATGGTGAAGCTTTCGCCCTCCGACGCCCCCCTCCACACCGAGCTTATGGCGATCTCAAAGGCGGGCCAGCGCTCAGCCGACATCACCAAGCAACTGCTGGCCTTTGCCCGCAAGCAGATCATCTCGCCCAAAGTGATCAACCTCAACGAAGTCGTGGAAGCCATGCTCAAAATGCTGGGCCGCCTCATCGGTGAGCAGATCGAGCTTGTCTGGCTGCCGGGAGTTCCTCTCTGGCAGGTCAAGATGGATCCGGTGCAGGTCGACCAGGTGCTCGCCAATATCTGCATTAACGCACGGGACGCTATTTCAGGCAACGGCGTCGTGACGCTGAAAACAGAAAACGTCAACATCGATGCGACGTTTTGCGACGACCACGCGGATTGCGAGCCCGGCGAATACGTAGTGCTTTCCGTGCGCGACAACGGCTGCGGCATGGATCAGACCACCAAGAAAAATCTGTTCGAGCCGTTTTTCACCACCAAGNNGGCTTCATCACCGTGGAAAGCGCTCCGCAGAAGGGAACGACCATCCGTATCCATCTCCCCAGACACAGCGGTGAAGATGCGGAGGCAGAGGCCGCCGGCCAGGAAGAGATCCCCCTCGGCAGCGGAGAAACGATTCTCCTGGTCGAGGATGAGCCAATGGTCATGAATCTCGGCAAGGATCTCCTCTCAAGCCTGGGTTATACCGTGCTGAGCGCCGCCACTCCTTCGGAGGCCATCCGCATGGCCGAAAACAAAGGCGACTCCATAGCTCTTCTGCTCACAGACGTCATCATGCCGGAAATGAATGGAAAGGAGCTGGCTGACCAGCTCAAGGCCAGCTTCCCCTCGCTGAAATGCCTCTTCATGTCTGGTTACCCCGCAGAAACCATAGTTCATCAAGGCATGGTCGACCCCGACGTGCTCCTCATCCCAAAGCCCTTCCTCAGAAAAGATCTCGCCGCAAAAGTCCGCGAAGCACTGAGACGGGACTGACTAAGCGCTTTTCGTTGCGCATCATTTTCTCCTAACTTTCTGTGCCGAAGATTCCACGCATGGGTTTCAATCCACGCGCCCG
>DDXK01000030.1 GCA_002347185.1 Desulfobulbaceae bacterium UBA2262
TGCCGACGGTGACGGATTGCACCACGGACCCGACCCTGGAGGGCTGCACGGCGGTACTGCCGACGGTGACGGACTGCACCACGGACCCGACCCTGGAGGGCTGCGCGGCGGTACTGCCTGTCTCGGCTGAGGGGGAAACGGTGGTGGAGGTGGTGGCTGCCGTCCAGACCCTGGTGGTCGTGGATCTGGCGGTGGAGGCGGCGCTGCCCGTGGCCGAGCCGCCTCTGCCGGAGGAGCCGGTGGCGCAGGAGCCTTCAGCCTTCACGGAAGGAGAGCCGTTGGCCGCCGCGGAAGGTGAAAGCAACGAAGCAGATGACGAGGCAACCGAGGAAGAAGAGGCTGCGGAGGAAGAGGGGCTCCTTGCCGCGACCTCCGAGGAGGCCCCCCTGGCCCAGCAGCCGATTTTCGACCTGGGCGGCGGCGGCGTCGCCGGACAGAACATGGTGTGCAAATGATGCGCTTACGAATTTTCCAATCCAAAGATCGGCAAGAGAAAAGCAAGGCCCTGGCCGCCCCGGCAGCCTGGAAGGGCCTCTGTGTGCTTCTTCTTTCCCTGCTCCCCTTCTTTTGGGCCGCACCAGGCCTCGCCGCCCAGCCGGCCGGCACGGTCGAGGCGGTGGCCGGCAAGGTCACCGCCGCCGGCGCCGATGGGGCCATCCGCCCCCTGAGCAAGGGCGGCCAGGTCTTCAGCGGCGACACCGTCAGCACCGGCCCCAATTCCCGGGTGCGCATCCTCTTCAGCGACAAGGGCCTTATCTTCCTGCGCCCCTCCACCCGCTTTGTCATCGATTCCTACAAGCACAGCGGCGACAAGCAGGAGGATGAAAGCCGCTTTTCCCTGGTCAAGGGCGGCTTCCGTTCCGTGACCGGCGCCATCGGCCAGGCCAACAAGGAGAAGGTCACCATCGAGACGCCGGTGGCCACCATCGGCATCCGCGGCACCGACCACGAGGGTCGTTTTTGCGCCGGCGACTGCCTCGATCTTGCCGATATCGGGGTGAGCGCCCCGCCGGACGGCCTCTACACCGCCACCAACGCCGGCCAGACCGTGGTCGGCGGCCAGCCGTTCGGGGCGGGACAGTATGGCTTCACCTCGCCGGTCAGGGAAACAGTAAGGCTGCCCGAGCCGCCGCCGATCCTGAACGCGGACCCGGAGCTGCGGGGCGAATTGAGCGCGTCGACCCAGGAGGGCGAGGAAGGGGACGGCGCTGAACAGGAGCCCGGCCAAGGGCCTGACCAGGATGCCGGCGAGTCGCCGGCGGAGGCGGGCGGGGAAGAAAGTCCGGAGGCAGGCCAGCAGCCCGCCCAGACTCCCCAGGGGGAGCAGACCCCTGATGCCGGCGAGGGCGAGGCCTTCGAGATCCCGGCCCAGCCGGCGACCACCCGCGCTGTGCAATGCAACTGAAGCGGCGGCCGGCGGCCTATTTTTCCTTCCGTTCGTAGACGCCGTCCCAGCCCTCGCCCGGATCGGCGGCGGCAAGCGCCTCGACGCGCTCCAGATAGAGGCTGTAGAGCCGCGAGGCCGGAGCGGCCTCGCACAGGCGGCTGAAGCCGGCCCGGGCTTCTTGCCAGCGCCGGGCCCGGAAGGCGGCCAGCAGCCGGTGATATTCCTCAAGTTCGGCCAGCAGGGGCTCGCTGGCCTCAGTGGCCCGGCAGCACGGCTCATAGACCCGGATGGCCCTGGTCTTGCCCTTGACCCGCACCAGATCAAGCTCCCGGAAAAGAAAGGCGGCGCCGGCCGCCTCCCGCGTTGTCTCGCCCACCACCAGCCCCACCCCATAATACTTGGTGGTTCCCTCCAGCCGGGAGCCGAGGTTGACCGCATCGCCCAGGACGGTATAGGCGCGGCGGTATTCCGAGCCCATGTCCCCCACATTCATCGGCCCGGTGTTGATGCCGATGCCGATGGCGATGGGCGGCAGCCCCTCGGCGGCAAACTCCTGCCGCAGCACCTCGGTCTCCGCCAGCATGCGCAGGGCCGCCTCGATGGCCTGGGCGGCGTGCTGCTGGTCCGCCACCGGCGCCCCCCAGAAGGCCATGATCATGTCGCCCACGTACTTGTCGATGGTTCCCCGCGTTTCGAAGATGATCCTGGTCATGGGGGTGAAGTAGCGGTTGAGCAGGGTTTTCAGTTCCGCGGCGGAGAGGCTTTCCGACAGGGTGGTGAAGCCCCGGATGTCGGCAAAGAGCACGGTCAGTTCGCGGGTTTCCCCCTCGAAGCTGTAGTTTTGCGGATTGTCCGTCATTTCCTGGACGATCTGGGGCGGCACATACTGGCCGAACATGCCCTTGAGCTGGCGGCGGGAGCGCGATTCCACCAGGAAGCCATAGGCGAGGTTGCTGGTGGCGAGCAGGCCGGTCATGATCAGGGGCATGGCCAGGGAGAGCACCAGGCCCTGGCGCCAGAGAAGAAGATTGCCCAGGAGCAGGGCGGCGGCAATGGCAAAGGTGTAGAGGAACTGCGGCAGGGGGGAGAAAAAAGGCAGGGCCAGCGCCAGGGCCAGGCCGCTGGCCACCATGATCACGAAATCGGCGCCCCGCGCCCAGGCGGGCTGCACCAGGAAACGCTTGCTCAGGATGGCGTCGATGAGGTTGGCGTGGATCTCCACCCCCGGGTAGACCGCCTGCACCGGCGTCGCCCGCAGATCGAAAAGACCGGGCGCCGTGGTGCCCACCAGAACGATGGCTCCCTCCAGCCGCTGGAGGGCAGGGGAGCCGGCCAGCACCTCGCTGGCGGAAATATAGGGAAAGCTGCCCTTGGGGCCGCGGTAGGGAACGATCATCTGGCCGTCGGCATCGGTGGGGATGCTGGCAAAGCCGGGAAGCTCCAGGGCTTCCACTGTTTCCACGCCGTTGATCGGGCTGGTGTGCAGGCGCAGTGAGTCGGCGAGGAGAAAATGGCGCAGGGTTTCCAGGGCCAGGGAGGAGTAGAGCCCGTCCTGGAAGCGGGCCACCAGGGGAGCGCGCCGGACCACCCCGTCCGGATCGGGGAGCAGGCTGAAAAAGCCGCCGCCCAGGGCCGACTCGGCCAGCAGGGGCAGATTGGCCGTGTAGCCACGCATGGGGGCCAGGGAGGAGTGGGCGAGGAGCTCGGGGTTTTCCATGGAGAGGGGCGCGGGCAGGGCTCCGATCCGCCGTGGCTCCCGGGGCTGAAAGGCGTAGCCGAGGATCACTTCCCGGTCGCGGAGTGCGTCGGCGAAAAAGCGGTCGCGGTCAAAGTGTGCTTCGTGACGGAGGAGGGTCGCGGCCAGGGCCTTGTCCTCCAGGCCCCGCTGTTCGAGAAAAGCGGCGACCTCCCTGGCCGGATTCTCCTCCGGTTCCGCAAACATCACGTCGAAGGCGACCACCGAGGCGCCAGCCTCGCCAAGTCGGTGCACGAGCTCCGCGATCTTGGCCCGCGACCAGGGCCAGCGTCCGTGTTCGCTCAAGGCCCTATCGTCGATGTCGACGATGACCACCCTGGTGGCCTCCTCATCCGGCGAGGCGGCGCTGAGGCCGGCCATGGCGCGGAGCCGGAGGTCGAAGGCCACCAGCTCCAGGCGCAGGGGCAGGTCGCTGACAAAGGCGGGTTTGGCGAGCTGGATCCAGAGCAGCGCCGACATCAGGCAAAGACCCATGGCGGCGGCCAGGAAGCGGCGTTTGCGGTAGAGCATCGCGGTCAGGCTCCTCGTGCTGGCACGGCAAAAAGGCTGCGCCAGTCCATTTTTCGTTTTTCCGCCCTGAAAAAAAAACGGCCACCCGCTTTCGGCGGGCGGAGAAGAATTTTTACCTGAAAATCAGGAGCCCGGCAAGTGTTCCGCGCCCGGGGGGCAGGACGCGGCCAGGGCGGCTTCCAGGGCCCGCACCCCCGCATGGAGCTGCCGGTTCGCCGGCACGGCGATCCCCAGGGCTTCGGCCTCGGCGATGATGGCGCCGTTGATCGCCTCGATTTCGGTGCGCCTCCTTTTGCGGACATCCTGGAGCATGGAGGAGCTGTTTTCGGCGGTGGCCCGGCAGACCGCAAGGGTTCTGGCCACCGGCTCCGGGGCAATCCCGATTCCCTTGGCCCGGGCCACGGCGGCGGCCTCCTCCACCGCGGCGGTCAGGAGGCCCAGCGCCTCCGGCCGGTGCAGGAGTTCGCCATTCTTGCACTGCAAAAGGGCGGTGAGGGCATTGATGCCCGCGTTGACCAGGAGCTTGTCCCAGAGCGGGGTCAGGATATCCGTGGAGATCCTGGTGGGCAGGCCGGCGGCCTGAAAAAGGGCGGCCGCCGCCGCGAGTCGTGCCCCTTCCGCCTCCGTGTTCTTGTCGCTGAAGCCGAAGACGGTCTGGCCGCTGCCGCCGAAGCGGACCCGGCCGGGGGCAAGCAGGGTGGCGCCCAGGGAGGTGACGGCCAGGGCCCAGGCGCCGGGCAGGCCGGCTTTTTTCAGGAGGGGGAGATGGGCGATGCCGTTCTGGAAGGCGAGGAGCAGGCTTTTTTCGTTGAGCAGGGGGAAAAGCGAGGGAAGGGCGCTTGCCACGGCCGTGGACTTGAGGCAGAGCAGGAGCAGATCCACCGGGCCGCAGGCCCAGGGATCGGCGCTGGCGAGGACCTGGACCCGGAGGAGCCGGTCGGGGTATTCAAGAGTGAGGCCCTGACCCTGGAGCAGGGCTGCGCGTTCGCCGTCGTGGTCCAGGATCAGGATGGGTTCGGAGGCCTTGTCGGCGAGGAGGACGGCGAGAAGCGAGCCCAGGGCGCCCGGGCCGACCACAGCGATCTTCATGCGCCGCCCTCTCCTGGCCGGAATCAGCGGCTGACCGCTACATCCTCGACAATAACATCGTATTTATAGCCGAAGCCGAAGTCCTTGTTGGCGGCCAGCACCCCTTCCACGGTGACGATGTCGCCCTTTTCCGCGGAGCCGGCGGTGGTCACCACAAGATCGTGGGTATTTTTCCCGGGCTCGCCGGTGCCATCCTGAAGATGGAGCCAGGTTTTGCCCATGATCCCGGGGGAAACCTTCACCACCTGGGCCTTGACCCGGACTTTCTTGCCATTCAGCTCGGCGGCCTTGGCAAAGAGTTCGCCCACCGTGTGCGCGTTGTCGCCGGTGGCCTTCTCCATCTTCAGCTCCACAAAGGGAACAACCACCTTGCCGCCGCTGCCCATGGCCATCTCGCTGGCGGCAGGGGTTGCTGTTCCGCTCCCTTCCTGCTGCATGGCCGACTGGAAATCAGCGCCGCCGGCCGCGGCGGGCATGGCGCTGGCCGCCGGCGCCGCCGCGGCGTGGGGATCGCTGTTCGCCGTTTTCGGTTCCTTGCCGGCCAGGCCCGGGGCAAAGATCAGTTCGGCAAAGGTCCGGTTCAGGCTCTTGCTGGGGAAGTTCTGCATGAACTGCCCTTCGTTGACGGTGACCTCCTCGTCAACCGCAACCTCGGTTTCCGGCACCGCCACCCAGTACTCCCCGGCCGGGGCGGCGACGAGCACATAGGTGAAGCCGCCGCCGGCAGCGACCTCCTTGGCCTTGCCCTGCAGGGGATAGGCAATCTGCTTCTCCACGGCCGGAGCCGCTTCCTGGGCCGGCGGCGTGGCAGGCTCGGGAGCCTTTGTCGCCTGCTGCTGGCTGTCGCAGGCGACAAAGGTCAATACACACAGAACTCCACCCAGAACGCACTGCCATTTTTTTAAGCTCATGGATAACTCTCTCCTTATGTTGTTTCGGCTTGCGGACATGAAAAAAGCGCCCCGCCGTTCACGGGGCGCCGTGCTCTTGCTTCTTTCTTTAATGACACTGAAGGGAGAAAAAAGTTCAACAGGCTTCAATTATTTTTCCCAGGACCATAGGCGTATGTCAACTGCTTATTTTTCAGGCCGATCTGCACGCTCCCGCCCTTGCTCAGCCTGCCGAAGAGGATCTCCTCGGTCAGCACATCGCCGATTTCCTGGAGAATGAGGCGGCGCAGGGGGCGCGCCCCGAATTCCGGCGCATAGCCCCGGCCGGCGAGCCAGCTCCGCGCTGCGGGGCTGAGGGTGATCGTAACCCTGCGTTCGGCCAGCTGTGCCTGCAACTCGGCGAGCATCTTGTCGACGATCCGTTCCATCAGCCCCGCATCCAGGGGATTGAAGGTGATGGTGGCGTCGAGCCGGTTGCGGAACTCGGGGGCGAAAAGATTCTTCAGGGCCCGCTCGTTCTTGCCGGTATTGTCGCCGGTGAAGCCGATGGGCCGCTCGCTCAGCTCCCGAGCCCCGGCGTTGGTGGTCATGATCAGGATCACGTTGCGGAAATCCGCCTTGCGGCCGGCATTGTCGGTGAGGGTGGAGTGGTCCATGACCTGGAGAAGGATGCTGAAGATGTCCGGATGGGCCTTTTCGATTTCGTCGAGGAGAAGCACGCAGTAGGGGTGCTTGCGGATCGCGTCGGTCAGGAGGCCGCCCTGGTCGAAGCCGACATAGCCGGGAGGCGAGCCGATCAGCCGGGAAACCGCGTGCTTTTCCATGTATTCGCTCATGTCGANNGTCTTGCCCACGCCGGTGGGGCCGGCAAAGAGGAAGGAGCCGGTGGGGCCTTCGCTCTGCTTGAGCCCGGCCCGGGAGCGCTTCACCGCGGTGACCAGGGCCTTGATGGCATGGTCCTGGCCAAAGATGCTTTTTTTGAGCAGCCCCTCCAGGCCCTTGAGATGGGCGAGATCGGAACCGCTGGCGCTCTTGGCGGGGACCCGCGCCATTCGGGAAACCACCTTTTCCACGTCGCGCACCGTCACGGTCCGCATTGAACGGCGTGCCCCGGCCAGGCGGAAGGAGGCGCCCACCTCGTCCATGACATCGATGGCCTTGTCCGGC
>DDXK01000065.1 GCA_002347185.1 Desulfobulbaceae bacterium UBA2262
TTTTGCGCGGCAAAAAGCGCCTGCTTGCAGATCGCCACCGGATCCTGCGCCGTGGTGGAGGGATGCACCGGCACCCCCAGATCCCCGGCGAGAATGGTCAGCTGCTCGATGGCGGCCGGACGATAGACGTCGGCCGGCACCAGGTAGGGCTTGCGCCCCCGCCCCTTGAGCATCCTGGCCAGCTTGCCGGAGGTGGTCGTCTTGCCGGAGCCCTGCAGGCCCACCATCATGATCACCACCGGCTGGCGGCCGCCGAGCTCCAGGCCGGCGGTCTGCCCGCCCAGCAGCTCGACCAGCTGGTCGTGAACGACCTTGATCACCTGCTGGCCAGGGGCCAGGCTGCCGACAACCTCCTGCCCCACGGCCTTTTCGGCAACCGTGGCGACAAAATCCTTCACGACCTTGAAATTGACGTCCGCCTCAAGCAGGGCCATGCGCACTTCGCGCAGGGCTTCCTCGATATTCTCCTCGGTCAGCTTGCCGTGGCCGCGGAGCTTCTTGAAAACGTCATTTAAGCGGTCTGATAAATTCTCGAACATGACAAACTCGTAAAAACCTCAAAATAGAGAGCCCCGCTGCCCGCAACCCCAAAAAAGCAACACGGAAGCCCCTGCCGGCGGGGGCTTCCTGAAAGGCAGCCGCCGCTTCCGGGCAAAAAAGGCGCACCTCTCCCTGCTCCGGACCGGAAAACGGAGAAAGATACTTGGATCTCTCCCCCTTGTCAAGCGACAATATGGCCGGATTCCTGCCGAGGCCGGGAAAGAAGCAGGCCCCCGCTCACCCGGGGAAAAATCGCCTCACGAGGCGAGGGCGTCGCCAAGCAGGGCAAGCCCTTCGGGGTTCTCCACCTGAAAGGAACGGTGCTCGTAATCGGCGGGGATAATCTTCTTGAGCAGGCCGGTGAGGACGTTCTTGGGGCCGACCTCGACAAAGACCCGCACTTCGGCGGCCATCAGCTTCTGAACGATCTCGTACCAGCGCACCGAGGAAGCGATCTGGGCAGCCATGATCCCGCGGATGGCCGCCGGGTCCTCCTCGGCGGCGGCGGTGACGTTGAAGAGAATCGGGGTATGCGGCTTCTTGAAATCGACCCTGGCCATGGCCGCCTCGAAATCCGGGACCGCGCCCTTGATCAGCTCGCTGTGCCAGGCACCGCTCACCTTGAGGGGGATGGCCTTGCCGCCCTTCTCCTTGACCAGCCCGGCAGCAGCCTCCAGGGCCGCGGCTTCGCCGGAGATGACGATCTGCTCGGCGGAATTGTGGTTGGCAATGGCGAGCTTGCCCTTTTCCTGAGCCTTGGCGACGAGCTCCCGCACCGTCTCGATGGGCAGCTTCACCACCGCCTGCATGCCGCCGGGATTTTTGTCACCCTCCCGCTCCATGAGGCGGCCGCGTTCGGTGACCAGGGCCAGGGTCTCCGAAGCGCTCAACACCCCGGCTGCGCAGAGGGCGGCATACTCGCCCAGACTATGGCCGGCGAAAAAGGCCGGCTTCAGCCCTGTCCTGGCAACGGCCTGCCAGCAGATAAGATTCAGCACGGTGAGGGCCGGCTGCAGATGCGCGGTGCGGGTCAGCTCCTCCATGGGCCCGGCGGCGCAGAGCGCCCCCACCGGAAATCCGCTGACCTTCTCGGCCAGGGCCATGAGATCCCGGGCCTCGGGATCGCTGTCGAGAAACTCCTTGCCCATGCCAAGAAACTGGGAACCCTGCCCGGGAAAAAGTACTGCGATTTTTGAATTAGCCATCTGTACGCCCCGTTATCGGTTATGGATGTTGAATCATTTTATTGATGTCTCTATTCGTAGTGCGACCACATCCTCAGCACCTTGACGACATGCACATCCTCCAGCACTTGGTAAACCAAGCGGTGCTGGATGTTGATCCGCCGGGAGTATGCGCCAGCGAGATCGCCAACCAGCTTTTCATAGGGTGGCGGATTCTGAAACGGGTTTTCCCGGAGAATCACCAGGAGTGCCTGGGTCTTTTCCTTGAGTCCGGCGCTGGAAAGTTTTTGCGCATCCTTTTGCGCATGCCTGGTGTAAACCAGCTCCCAGCTCACCAGGGAAGCTCCTTGCCGCACTCCTCAACCGGGCATTGCAGCCCTTCCCGGATGGACTCCCGCATGCCCGGAACCGAAAGCAGATACATGGTTTCCTGGATCGCCGCCCAATCCTCCGCCGAAACGAGCACCGCGGTATTCCGCTTACCGGTGATGACCACTGGTTCGTGGGTGGCGGCTGCTTCGTCAATGATCCTGTAGAGATTGGAGCGCGCCTGACTGGCGGTGAGTGTGTGCATGGCATCCTCCTGTGTGCTTGCCGTAACGTACGACAATGCGTACGTTTTGTCAAGAGAAATGAGGATATGGGGCAAGGAGCTTGACGGAGTCGGCGGGAACCCTCCGGTTCAGTGATTGCAATGGAGCGCAGCGGAATAGCAATCCATGTGTAACCCGATTGTTTACCAGCCCCCTCTTTGGGGGTGTTGCGGAGGCCGGAAATCCCTCTCACAGGCAGCTTTCTTCGCTCTCCTGGGCAATTGCCCCAGGCATCCGGTATTCAGGAAATTCTCACATTCCAGAGCGCCGGTGCGCATGGAAATGCATCATTCCAGCACGGACTTCTTCCCATCCGGCGCAAGCCAGCTGGCCAGCAGGAACAGCCCCACCCCCACGGTGATGGCCGAATCGGCCACATTGAAAGCCGGCCAGTGGTAGCCCTTGAGGTAAAAATCGAGAAAATCCACCACCGCGCCAAAGCGCAGGCGGTCGATGAGGTTGCCCACCGCGCCGCCGGCGATCATGCCGATGGCATGACCAAAAAGCCTGCCCTGCTTGCGGAACTCCCGGTAGGAAAGGCACATGATCACAAGCGCCACCAGGGCCACGCCCACGAAAAAGGCCTGCCGCCAGACGCTCTCCTCGCCGGCCAGCATTCCGAAGGCGGCGCCGGTGTTGGTGAGGTAGGTGAGGTTGAAAAAGCCCGGAATGACGGGCTTCAGCTCATAGAGACGGAACGAGGCCATGACCAGGGCCTTGCTCAGCTGATCGAGCACCACCACCCCGGCGAGCCAGGCGAGGGGAACAAAGGGAGAGCCGATCTTCTTCAAATCGCCTGCACCACGGTTGCGCAGCGGCTGCAAAGGGTGGGATGGTCGCTCTCATGCCCCACGCTTTCCGAGCGCAGCCAGCAGCGCTCGCATTTCTCTCCGCGCGCCGGCCGCACCAGGACGGAAAGGGCGGGCAGCTCGGCGCTGACAAAGCCCTCTGCCGGCAGCGTATCCACCAGCTCCAGGCCGGAAACAATGGCCACGGCGGAAAGCGTTTCCCAGTTGGCGGCCAGAAACTCCTTCAGCTCGCCGCTTGCGGCCACCATCACCTCGGCTTCCAGGGAATGACCGATCACCTTGTCGCGGCGGGCAAGCTCAAGCGCGCGGGTCAGCTCGGAGCGCACCTTGAGGACGCGATCCCATTTCTCGGCAAGATTTTTATCGCGGGTACGCTCCTCCTTCACCTCGGGAAAGAGGGCAACAAAGACGTTCTCCTCCCGCTGCCCCTTGCCGGGCAGATATTCCCAGGCCTCAGCCGCCATGAAGGTGAGTACCGGCGCCATCAAGCGCACCAGGCCGTCGACGATCTCATAAAGCGCGCTCTGGGCCGCCCGCCGCTCCTTGGATTTGGCCGGCAGGGTGTAGAGCCGGTCCTTGAGCACGTCGAGATAGAGGGCGCTCATGCTCACCGTGCAGAAGTTGGCCAGGCCATGGAAAACGGGGTGAAACTCGAAACCCTCATAGGCCTTGAGCACCCTGGCCTTCAGCAGTTCGAACTGGTAAAGAGCCCAGCGGTCCAGCTCGTCCATCTCGGCATCCTCCACCCGGTCGCTGGCAGGATCAAAATCATAGAGGTTGCCCAGGATGAAACGGACCGTGTTCCTGATCTTGCGGTAGGCATCGGCAAGCTGGCCCAGGATGGCGTCCGAGATCTTGATGTCGTCCCGGTAGTCCTCGGAGGCGACCCAGAGGCGGAGAATCTCGGCACCGTACTTCTTGATGATCTCCTCGGGGGCGATGACGTTGCCGATGGACTTGGACATCTTCTTGCCCTGGCCGTCCACGACAAAGCCGTGGGTGAGCACCCCCTTGTAAGGTGGGATGGCCCGGGTGCCCACCGAGGCGAGGAGCGAGCTCTGGAACCAGCCGCGGTGCTGGTCGCTGCCTTCCATGTAAAGGTCGGCCGGCCAGTTGAGATAATCGCGATCATCCAGCACGGCGGCATGGGATACGCCGGAATCGAACCAGACATCGAGGATATCGGTCTCTTTGGTAAAGTCGTCATGGCCGCAAGACGGGCAGGTGGTGCCGGCCGGCATCAACTCCCGCGCCTCTTTTTCGAACCAGAGATCGCTGCTGCCCTCTTCGAACAGATCGGCGACATGATGCATGACCTTGCTGTCTTCCAGAGCCTCACCGCACTTGGCGCAGTAGAAAATGGTGATGGGTACACCCCAGCTGCGCTGGCGGCTGATGCACCAGTCGGGGCGGGATTCCAACATGCCTTCGATGCGTTTGCGACCCCAGGCGGGGATCCAGCGGACCTGGTTGACGCTCTCAAGGGCCAGTTCCCGGAGGGATTTGCCGCCGTCGGTCGTCTTCGTATCGACGCTGATGAACCACTGCTCGGTGGCGCGGAAGATGACCGGC
>DDXK01000138.1 GCA_002347185.1 Desulfobulbaceae bacterium UBA2262
CCACGGAAACTTCGCTCAGGCGAACATCAAATTCCTGGCGGATGAGATCGCGCACCATTGCCCGCGTCCACAGGGCAAATTCGAATCTCAACTGGCGCGGATTGTTGCCGACCACAAGCCGATAAATCCTCTGCATCTGGCTGCCGGTCAACCTGGGAGGGCGTCCGGTTGCCGGCCTGCTGCGCAAGCCCTCTATCCCGTGTTCCCGGTACCTGGTCAACCATTCGTAAATCCGGGCGCGGCTAAAACCCAAAGTCTTTATGACCGCTTCCGGGCTTTCTCCTGCTTCCACACGCTTGACCGCCCGAATCCGAAGCTCTTCGAGGGTCTTGTGATCCAGTTTGCGTCCATCGAGTTCGTTCATGACCGCAGTATAACATATGTTCTCTAAATTATGAACTAATTAATATGGAGTCGGAATAGTAAGCTCGATTCATGGTCACATTCAACCTTTGTTGAACTCATCTTTAAATCGCCTGACACTATCAAAAATCTGCTTGAACGGCGGAAGCTCATTGAAAAAATGGCCGTCTGCATCCATTCGTAGTCCTGCTTCCACGCCTGCACGTTACCGGCTGCCGGAATCAGTCTTAGATCGCCCTGATGCACCGTGCTGTAATCGACCCAGACCAGCCTGAAAATACCTGGGGATGCGCGGCGACCCGATCGAACGGTTCCCTGCCTTTCGCCGCTCTGACGGCTTCCTTTTTTTACGAGGCGCCTGATGTCTACCAGTTGAAAGTGACGCTATTTTGTCTCTCGGGCAGGGTTGATTATTTCCCGTTTTTTGCTCTATGCGCAACCTCGGATTTGAGCTTCTAGCGAAAGGGCTTGTGTGGCGCGATTGATTTTGAGGTCAATCCCAGTCTATGTTCTCATGATCGCAGAATTTCACCTTTGAGGGCTGTGTTAGGGGTGGTATACTTTCCCTAAGCTTCAACTTTAGGGAGATTCCCGTGATCGCGACCACATCCGAACTCATTACCGTGCTGCGCCAGTACAACCCTTGGTGGCGTGGCGCACCATCCGCCGATCTGCCGGACTGGCGGCGGAGAGCCTTTCACGACGTCCTTGCCTGGATGCAGTCGCCGCCCGCGCCTCGGGCTCTTCTCCTCTCCGGTGCCCGGCAGGTTGGCAAGACCACCCTGTTTTTGCAGGTGATCCAGGCCCTGATCGATGGCGGTGTTCCTCCCAACAAAATCCTCTATGCCACCTTCGATCATCCCCTTCTCAAACTGCTGGGGCTGGATGGACTTCTCAAGCTTGGCGGGAATTCGAGCCGGAGAGCGAGGGGATTGAATACCTTTTCCTCGACGAAATCCAGACCATCCGCGATTGGCAGACCTGGCTGAAGTTGCAGGTGGACTTCGAGAAGAAGCGGCGCATCGCCGTCACCGGCTCGGCCACGCCTCTGGTAACCGATGGGCAGGAGTCCGGGGTCGGGCGCTGGCACACCCTGCGACTTTCCACCCTCTCTTTTTTTGAATACCTGCAACTGAAGCAGGTGGCCGTGCCGCCTCTGCCGGAGCTCGATTCGCTGGCCCGGCTCTTTGATTGGCAGCCGGGCCGGTTCGCCGCTGTGGCTGCGGATGCGGCGTCGTTGGTGGCCCATTTCCACGAATATCTGTTGCGGGGCGGCTTTCCGCAAAGCGCCCTGATGGGGAGCGTGACCGCTGCCCAGAAACTGCTGCGCGAGGATATTGTGGACAAGGTATTGAAGCGGGACATGACCGCCCTCTTTGGGGTGCGCCATGTGCTGGAGCTGGAGCAGGTTTTCCTCTATCTTTGCCTGTATGGCGGCGGCCTGCTCGACATACAGGCCCTGTGCAGGGATCTGGAGCTGAAAAAGCCCACGGTCAACAACTTCATCAACCTGCTCGAATCGACCCACCTCATCTACAAGCTCAAACCCTTTGGCTACGGCAAGGAGATTCTGCGTGCCCGTTACAAAATATATCTGGCCGATGCCGCCATCTCGCCTTCGGTGCTGCTCAGGGGAACATCACTCCTCGAAGACCCGGCTGGCCTGGGATTGGCGGTGGAAACAGCCTTGTTCAGGCATGTCTTTGCCTGCTATTACAGTCAGAGCGTAGGATTTTCGTACTGGCGCGGCAAACGGGATCGCGAGGTTGATATTGTCGCCGAAATCGAGGGGCGGCTGATTCCGTTTGAGGTCAAATACCGTTCGCGGAACACCGGCGCGGGAGAGTTGAAGGGGCTGACCGAGTTCTGCCAGGCGCGCAATGCCGCCCGTGGGTATGTAATCACCCGCGAGATGCAGGATTTCTCCATCCTGCCCCTGGGATTTGAGGTTGAGACCAGGAGTGGCAAGGTTCCGGCCTGTATTGCGAAGATCCCGGCGCCGCTTGCCTGTTACTGGCTGGGGAATACCGAGCTGGACACGCTGGCAGGGGAATAGGGAGCGGAGAGGTCGCGGTCGCTCCTGCGCTGTTGTCGGCCGCCCTGAATGAGTCCAGGCCGGTCAGATGATCCCCCCTGATGGGACACACTCCTTATGGCTAAAGCTGGGCAAGAAAAAACCCGCTTTCCGTTGTCGGAAGCGGGTTTCTGTATCTTGCCGGACTTTGCCGGATTACTTTATGGGGTGAGCGATGGGACTTGAACCCACGACCGCCGAGGCCACAACCCGGTGCTACCACCAGCTGAGCTACGCTCACCATACATGGTCTCCCATCCGGGGAGGATGGGGAACGGCCCTTTTATAATCAATCAGCCGCAAATGCGCAAGGCTAAATCTCCGCTCCTGGCGCGATTAGACCTCTTTGCCGCAGTGCTTGCAGACCTTGGCCTGGGCCTTGATGATCTCCATGCAGTAGGGGCATTCCTTGAGGTGATTTTTTTCGAGGAGCTGCTTGATGGCGATGTTGGCGGCCATTTCGATCTCGCTGTGCACGAACTTATGGTTGCGGATCGGGTCGATGCACTCAAGGTTGTTCAGATCCACGAGCAGTTCGCAGGCGCGATTGCGGGTCGGGAGGTCCGCGCAGTTGTCCAGGACAAGGCAAAGGGCAGGCTGGAGGTTCTTGTCGGCTACGCAGGTATCGAGCTCCTTGGTGAACCTGACCTCGTTGTGATAGCGCTGATTCTGTTTTTTCATCCCTTCGATGTCGATGATCGACCCGGTGAAGGCCTGCGCGCTGCCGACCATCATGGCCTGGCCGGTCTTTTCCCCCGGCAGGAGCATGTAGCGGCAGGAGGCGCTGTGGCCGTAGCGTTCCTCGAACTCCTCCCAGCTCCTGGCAAAGAGGGAGCACTCGTCGTTCAGGCAGATAAAAAGGACGTCAGACCCCCAGCCCAGCCCGTCGCCGATGTGAAAGGGCGGGGCCTCGCAGCAGGAAAGCCTGGTGCCGCAATGGGGGCAGTGATGAACCTCGCTGGCCAGTTGTATGCATCGATCAATATCCATGGTTCTGACTTCCTCCGTGCTCGCCGGTGAGGGCAAGAATTTTTACGTTGTCGGATCTTTTGCTCTTTCGGAAGGCCGCCACGGGAAAATCGGGAGCCGGGGCAAAATATCTGAGGTGGCAGGAGTCTCTGCCCGCTGATGTCGGTGGATCTTCACTATTTCAGCAATATCTTCAACGCTGCACAATAATGCACAATTGAACGCAGGTCAATGTTGCTCTGGTTTCCCCTGGCAAATAGGGAGCCGGCGGATGTTTAGGGAGGATGGCGCGGCTTTGGCCGCAGCTTCTGGGGAGCGGGTGGCTTCCGCTGCCTGGACAGGAAATGGTCTTGAGATTCTTCTGCAAATAGGAGTACAATTTTTAAAACTTTCAGACGGGGAGGGGGATGAAAAACGAGGGGCCGGACCGGGCCGCCGTCCTCCTGCCTTCCCGTGGTTTTCTGCGAATTTCCAGGAAATTCATTGACTTTTTGGGGCGCGGCAATTAAAGATTAGCCCGCCTCCAAAACCAAGATGAATAGATTGCGCACCCCCTGCCGAGGTGGTGCGTTCTGATTTTTTTTACGATTGAAAAAATGGGGTCACGGTAAAAAGAGTATGGCTAAAAAAGAGTGTTCTCGCTACACGGAAGCCGGGGTTGATATCGACAAGGGCAATGCCTTTGTCGACAACATTAAACCCATCGTCGCCTCCACCTTTCGTCCCGGCGTGCTTACCGGTATCGGTGGCTTTGGTGGTCTTTTCGCCCTGGGCGGCGGCAAGTTCCAGGATCCGGTTCTGGTTTCCTCCACCGACGGCGTCGGGACCAAGCTGATCATCGCCAATATGTGCAAAAAGCATGACACCATCGGCATCGACCTGGTGGCGATGTGTGTCAACGATATCGTGGTTTGCGGGGCACATCCGCTCTTTTTCCTCGATTATTTCGCCACGGGTGGCCTGGAGCTTTCCGTGGCCACCGATGTGGTCAAGGGCATCGCCAAGGGCTGCGAAATCTCGAAATGCGCCCTGATCGGCGGAGAAACCGCGGAGATGCCCGGCCTGTACAAATCCGGAGACTATGACATCGCCGGCTTTGTTGTCGGTATCTGCGAGCGCGACAAGCTCATCGACGGCTCGGAAATCAGCGTTGGCGACAAGCTGATCGGCCTTGCCTCCAGTGGCGTGCATAGCAACGGCTATTCCCTGGTCCGGAAAATCTGTTTCGAGGAGATGGGCCTCAAGGTGACCGATTCCATCCCCGAGTTCGGCTGCACCCTGGGCGAGGAGCTGCTCAGGCCGACACGGATTTACACGGAAACCCTCCTGAATCTGGCGAAGAATTTCAAGATCAAGGGCCTGGTGCATATCACCGGCGGCGGCATCATCGACAACGTGCCCCGCGTCCTGCCCAACGGCTGCAAGGCGGTCATCGACAAGAAGAGCTGGGACGTGCTGCCGGTTTTCGATTTTCTGCAGAAAAACGGCAAGGTCAGCCCCTTCGAGATGTGCAGAACCTTCAACTGCGGCATCGGCATGGTCGTGGTCGTGGATGCGAAACAGGTCGACGACTGCATGCAGCAGTTGACCGCCCTGGGCGAAAAGCCGTACCTGATCGGCGAGATCGATGCTCGCAAGAAAAAGGATCTACGGGCGGTGGAAGTCGATTGCGGTTGAGGCCGGCCTCGACTCCTGGCTGAACAGTGGAAGGCCTTCAGGCGCGTCGTCGCCTGGAGGCCTTTTTTTTGCTGGGGCTAGCGCACCCCGCAATCTCTGCTGCCGCCCTTGATTTTATAGATGGCGTGGGCAAGGGCGGGGAGTACGGCTTCAAGATTTTCCCTGGCGGCCTTTTCGCTCCCCGGCAGGTTGATGATCAGGCTCTCCTTCCTGATCCCGGCAATGCCGCGGGAAAGCATGGCGTTTTGGGTTTTTTGCAGGCTGGCCAGGCGCATGGCCTCGCCGATGCCGGGTATTTCCCGATCGAGAAGGGGCCTGGTCGCCTCCGGGGTCAGATCGCTGGGGGCCACGCCGGTGCCGCCGGTGGTGAGGATCAGGTCGATTCCCTCTCCGTCCACCCAGGTCGTGATGCTTTCCCGGATCTGCTCGATGTCGTCCGGCACGATTTTGCCGGCGCTCACGGCAAAACCCTCTGCGGCCAGCATGGCCCGCAGGCGCGGGCCGCTGGTGTCTTCGCGTTCCCCCCGGGAGCCCTTGTCGCTGATGGTGAGGACAGCTGCGCTGTATGCCGGCATCTTCTCTTTCTTGCTCATGGTCGTGGCTTCCTGGGGATGATGGGAAAAAGTTAATAAAGTCAAGCAGCTAATGGGAATGGGAGTTGTCTTCTCGCCGGCAACCTGCTATTTTGGGCGCAGGGAGGCCCCTGGGGTGGTGTGGCGTCGGGCCGCCATGCGGGAAGCCGCTGGCGGGCAAGCAGAATGGTTTCTAATGTAAATGAAAAAAGCGGCAAGTGATACAGGAAAAATTGCCAGGGCGGCGGGCACGGTCAGTCTGGCCGTGATGTGCAGCCGCGTTCTGGGGCTGCTCCGGGAGCAGGCCTTTGCCCTTCTTTTTGGGGCCGGCTATGCNNTTCGACGCCTTTGTGGTGGCCTTCCGCATCCCCAACCTGCTGCGGGACCTCTTTGGCGAGGGTGCCTTGAGCGCGGCCTTTGTCGCGGTCTTTTCCGATTGCGAAGCAAAAAAGGGTGAAAAGGAGACCTGGGCCCTGGCCGGCAACGTGCTCGTCTTCATCACCCTCCTTTTGAGCGGCATTACCCTGCTCGGGGTCTTCTTTTCCGAACAGCTGGTCCATTTTCTCGTGGAAGCGGAGTTCGAGGCTGTGCCCGGCAAGGTGGAGCTCACCCGCCGCCTCTCCGTGATCATGTTTCCCTTTCTGATCTTCATCTCGCTTTCTTCGGTGGTGATGGGGATTCTCAACACCAGGGGCCGTTTCTTCATTCCGGCCATGGCCTCAAGTTTTTTCAATCTCGGTTCGCTCATCGGCGGGGTCGGCCTGGCTCTGCTCATGCCGCGGTTCGGGCAGCCGGCCATCGTCGGGATGGCGGTGGGAACCCTGATCGGCGGCTTTCTGCAGTTCGCCGGACAGCTCCCCACCCTGTTCCGGGCAGGGTTTCGTTTTCTTCCCCGCCTCGATCTGCGCGATCCCGGCCTGCGCCGGATTCTGCGCTTGATGCTTCCGGCGGTGATCGGCCTGGCCCCCTTGCAGATCAATGTCCTGGTCAATACCTATTTCGCTTCTTCGCTGGAGCAGGGCAGCCTTTCCTGGCTCAGCTACGCCTTCCGTCTCTTCTGGCTGCCGGTGGGACTTTTCGGCGTTGCCATCTCCACAGCCACCATGCCGGTCATCTCCCGTCATGCCGCGGCCAAGGATTTTGCCAAACTCAAGGAGGCCTTCGCCTCCTCGCTCACCATGGCCTTCTCTCTCACCATTCCCGCCTCGCTGGGGCTGGCGCTGCTCAGCGAGCCCATTACCAGGCTCATCTTCGAGCACGGCAGCTTCAGCCACCTGGCCACGGTGAAAACCGCCGAGGCCCTCTCCTGCTACGCCCTCGGTCTTTTTGCCTACTCCGCCGTGAAAATCATGATTCCGGTGTTCTACGCCCTGGATGAAACCCGCTACCCGGTCCTCGGCAGTTTCCTGACCATGGCGGCAAACATCGCGGTGATCTCTCTCACCATAGATCTCCTCAAGCATCAGGCCCTGGCCTTCTCCATCTCCTGCGCCATGATCCTCAATTTTCTTTTTTTGAGCGCCATGCTTTATCGCAGGCTTTCCGGCTACTCGCTGCGCTATCTTTTCCTGGGGCTTGGCAAGGTGCTGCTCGCCTCCTTGCCCATGGGGATGTTTCTCCATTTTCTGGGCGGCTTTTTTCAGGGGGCGCAATGGGGGCTGATTGGGGAAATCGGCCTGCTTGCCCTGCAGATAGTTGCGGCCGCCGGGATTTATGGCTATCTCCTCTATCTGCTGCGGCTGCCCGAGTTGCAGGTGCTGGTGGACAGGCTTCTGCTCCGCTTTCGAGGGCAAGGCTGAGGAGACTTTCAGCGGGGAGGGCTGGGCAGCTGGCGCAGGAGGCTCAACTGGGCAAGCAGGGCCGGCACGGCGGTGTCGACCCGCAGGATGCGGGGCCCCATGCTGAAGGTCGCAAAGCCCTGCTCGCTGAATTTCGCCAGTTCGAAATCCACCCAGCCTCCTTCCGGGCCGATGGCGAGGATAATCCCTTTGGCAGGGGAGGGGAGGGCGGCGAGGGCGGAAACAGGTTTTCCCGCCGGATGGGCCAGCAGGCGGCAGGGGGTATCGCGCAGGAGGGTTGGCAGCAGATCCTCCACAAAGGGGCGAAAGCGGGGGTGCAGGGAGATTTGCGGCATTCTGGTGTCGACGGCCTGCTCAAGTCCGAGGCGAAGGGGCTCCGAGAAGTCCTGGTCCCGGACCTGGCTGGCTGTGAAGAAGCTTTTTTCCACCCGGTTGGCGTTGATGAGGAAAATCCTGCTTACCCCCATGGAGGTCGCCTGGGCCAGCACCCTTTTCAGCATGATGGGCCGCGGCAGGGCAAGGATCAGGTCCAGGGGCGGCGGGGGGGGCGGCGTTTCTGTCCCGAGAAGAACGGCAAGCGCCACCTCCTTCTTTTCCAGGCGGGTGATGGTGCCGGTCCCGAGGGGGCCGTTGAGGAGACCGAGGCGGATCGTGTCGCCCACCTGACTGCGCAGAACCTTGCGGATATGGTCGGCCCGGCGGTCGCGTAAGACGACTTCCCGGCCCTGGAGTTCATCTGGCTCAATAAGTATCAGGTTCACGGCGGATGCTTTTTCTCTTTTTGTATAACCTGCTGATGGGAGTCGGGCTGATTGTATTCGCTCCCTTCCTTTTCGTCAAAGTCATACTGACGCCCAAGTACCGTTCGCGCTTTGGCCGGCGGCTTGGCTTCGGGCTTGGGGAGGCGGCCGCCGGGCTCGGCGGCGGGCCGAGGATCTGGGTGCATGGCCTTTCCGTGGGCGAGGTGGCCTCGGCGAAAAGCCTGGTGCGTGAGTTGCGCAGGGCCTTTCCGCGGGCTGCCATCGTTTTTTCCGCCACCACCGCCTCCGGCGAGCGGTTCGCGCGAGCCTCCCTTGCCCGGGAGGTGGATCTCTTTTTTACCTTCCCCCTCGATCTGTATTGGAGTGTGCAGAGGGTGGTCGACCAGGTTGCCCCCGATCTTTTTGTTCTGGTGGAAACCGATTTCTGGCCGAACTTCCTGGCCCGGCTCAAAAAAAACGGTGTTCCCGCCGTTCTGGTGAACGGCAGGATTTCGGATCGCTCCCTTGCCCGCTACCAGAGGCTGCGCTGGTTCTTTCTGCCCCTGTTTCGCTCCTTTTCCCGGCTTGCCATGCAGACCCGGCAGGATGCCGAGAGGCTGCGCGGGCTCGGGGTGTCCAGGGAGCGCCTGGCGGTGCTCGGCAACCTGAAATACGATGCCTCCCTGCCTGAGGCCGGGACGGAGAAAATTCTTCCTGGGCGCGCCAGCCTGCATATTCCCGAATCCTCCCTGGTTATGGTGGCGGGCAGCACCCATCCCGGCGAGGAGGCGGCGATCCTGACCGCCTTTGCCAAGGTTCGCACAACCCTGCCGCCTCTCTTTCTGGTTCTTGCGCCCCGTGATGTGGCCCGGGGTGGGGAGCTGGTCGAGCTGGTTGGCAGGCATGGCCTGAAGGCCTTCCTGCGTTCCGTTCCCTCCTCGCAGGGGGGGGAGGTTCTGGTCCTCGACACGCTCGGGGAGCTGGCCGCGGTCTACAGCCTGTGCGACCTGGCTTTCATCGGTGGCAGTCTGGTGTCGGAACGTGGCCACAATCCTCTGGAGGCGGCGGTGTGCGGCAAGCCCCTCCTCTATGGCCCTTCCATGGAGGATTTCGCCGAAATAAGTCGCGATCTGCTTGCTGCTGGCGCGGCCAGGGAGGTGCGCGATGCCGGGGAGCTGGCCGCCGCCTTTTCACTCTTTTTTCGCGATGGGGATGCAAGGCGAAAGGCTGGGGAAGCGGCAAGGGCGCTGGTCGCCGCCCAGCAGGGAATTACGGAGCGGCATATTGCCTTGCTGCGCGAGGTGTTGCAGAAGGAGGGTGTGGATGTCCAGGGTGCGTAAAGCTCTTTTTTTTGTCGGTCGCCTCTTCGCGCCCCTCTACGGGCTGCTCATGACGCTGCGCGCCTTCCTCTATAGAAGGAATATTTTTCTTCATTCCCAACGGCTGCAGGTGCCTGTCGTCAGCGTCGGCAATCTGACCCTGGGAGGGACCGGAAAAACCCCCATGGTCCTCTATGTCAGCCGCTACCTGCTGGGGCTTGGCAAGAGGCCGGCCATCGTCAGCCGCGGCTATGGCGGCAAGGCGACAGGCAGGGTGCATGTGGTTTCCGATGGTCGGAAGATTCTGATGTCTTCGGCCCTTGCCGGGGATGAACCGGTGATGCTGGCCGGCTCCCTGCCCGGCGTTCCCGTGCTGGTCGGACCGAAGCGGGCGCCGGTTGCCGAGCGGGCCGTTCGCGATTTTCAGGCCGACGTCATCGTCATGGACGATGGCTTTCAGCACCTGGCCTTGAAGCGCGATGTCGATCTGGTGCTCTTCAGTGCCTCCACCTTTCTCGGGAGCGGCTGGGTTTTCCCCGGCGGTGAGTTGCGCGAGCCCTTTTCCGCTCTCAAGCGGGCCAGCGCCTTTGTCGTCACCGGGGTGGAAAACCGCAACCGCTCGGAAGTGGATGCCTTTCGCCGCTTCCTGCGCGGCGTCTTCCCGGAAAAGCAGGTATTCCTCGGGGAGTATCTGCCAGTGAGCCTGCTGCACAGCCAGCAGAACAAGACCTTTGCCGTTGAGCGGGCGAAGAAGATGCCCCTTTTCGCCTTTGCCGGCATTGCCAATCCGGAATCCTTTCACCACACCCTGAAAAAAGAACGTTTTTTGCTCACCGGCTTTCAAGGGTTTGCCGATCACCACCGGTACAGCGCGGACGATGTCAATGCCCTGATCGCCGCTGCCCGCGCCCGTCGCGCCCGGGCCCTGATCACCACGGAAAAGGATTTTGTCAAGCTCAAGCCCTTTTTTGGCGAATTTCCCATCCTGGCCCTGAAGATCGAGCTGCTCATGGGCGAGGATTTCGATCTCTTTCTCAGCGAAGCCCTGAGCAGGCCCTTCGAAGGCAGGTAGCCCGCCGGAGCGCCGCCTGGATTGTGTTTTTTTTGCCACACTGTGGCTGCCCTCTCCTCGTCCACCCCTTGCGGACGGCAGGCGTGCCCATTCCAACATGCTGAACACACATGGTATTTTCGTGTGCCTGTCTTTCTTGCTGTCGGTGGTCCATTTATTGCATATAAGCAATGGAAATCGCAAAGCGTAGCAGAAAACACACATCACAGCCATCAAGAGCGTTGCATATATGGATTCCTTTCAGCACACCGTCAAACGCGCCGTAAAGTTCGCAGGCATAGGCCTCCATTCCGGCAAGCCAGTCACCCTCACCGTCCTGCCGGGCGAGGAAAACAGCGGGGTTCGCTTCCTGCGCAGCGACTTGCGGCAGGGTGAGCCCGTGCCCGCCTTTCTGGACCGCATTGTCGATACCAGGCTGGCCACCACCATTGCCACCGATGAGGATGTGATCTCCACCACCGAACATATTCTTTCCGCCCTTTTCGGCCTGGGCATCGACAATGCGGTTGTCGTGCTGGATGGGCCCGAGGTTCCCATCATGGACGGCAGCGCCGGCCCCTTCGTGCATATTCTGCGCAAGGTCGGCAGGCAGCGCCAGAAGGCCTGCAAGTGGATGCTCAAGATCACCAGGGAGATTTCCTATGCAGATGGTGACACCACGGTACGGATTCTCCCCCATGACGGCTTCAAGGTGACCTGCGAGATCGATTTCGATCACCCGCTGATCCGGCGGCAGAGATTTTCCGCCGAGTTGAACCCCGCCAGCTTTGCCAGTGAAATCGCGCCTGCCCGCACCTTCGGCTTTCTCGATCAGGTCGAGCGGCTGCGGCAGAATGGCCTTGCCCTGGGCGGTTCGTTGGCGAACGCGGTGGTGATCGATGACGAGGGGGTGGTCAATGCCGAGGGCCTGCGTTTTGCCGATGAGTTTGCCCGCCATAAGGCCCTGGATGTGATCGGGGATCTGGCCCTCCTCGGCTTTCCGCTTCTCGGTCATGTGGTGACCAGAAAATCGGGCCATGGTCATCATCATGCCCTGATGAAGCAGCTGGTCGCGCAGCCGGAGCGCTGGGATCTGATCGCCTACCAGCCCGAGGGGCCCAACAGGGTGCTGGCCAAGGTGGCATCGACCACCAGGGAGGCGAGTGACAAGCTGCTTTCCTATCTGCTGCCTCCTTCCCTTGCCCTTGCCGGCGAGCCCTGTTTCGCCTGATCCCTGTCTTTTTGCAGAGCAGCGTCAACCCGCGGGACCTTTTGGTTCCGCGGGTTTTTT
>DDXK01000009.1 GCA_002347185.1 Desulfobulbaceae bacterium UBA2262
GAGCCCAAGGAGCCGGGCATCATGCGCCGGCCGCCCCGCGACCCCCAAACCCCGATCCTGACCCGGACCCTGAGCGCACGGATTCTGCTGGTCGGCACTCTGCTGCTGCTTGCCGCCTTCGGACTCTTCGAGTGGGAGCTCCGCTCCGGCGCCAGCCTGGAGCAGGCGCGCACCGTGGCGGTGAACGCCTTTGTCATCGTCGAGCTCTTTTATCTCTTCAACTGTCGCTCCCTGCGGCAGACGATTTTCGAGCTCGGATTCTTCACCAACCTCTGGGTCTTCGGAGGCGTGGCGGCGATGCTGCTCCTGCAGGTTGCCTACACCTATGTGCCTTTCATGAACAGACTTTTCCAGGCAGCGCCCATCGGGCCTCTGGCCTGGCTGAAGATCATGGCGGCAGGGTTCGTCACCTACCTGATTGTGGAGGGGGAGAAACGGCTCTGGCAGAGGGCGGGGGGTACTTCCTGATGAGGACTCCGGCAGACGGGGCGCGCAGGTTCCCGTCTGCCGGATTGGTGCGGGCGAAGCTGCTCAGCTGAACTGCGCCAGCGCTTTCTTGAACGATTTGCGCAGCTCGTCCCAGGCCTTGTCGACCCCCTTTCGGGCGTTTTCCCAGGCGTCCTCCCCTGCCTCGGCGAGCTTTTTGCTTTTCTTCTTCAGCTCCTCGCTTTTCTTCTCGATCTTGCGAAGCTCCTCCCCGGCCTCCTTCATGCCGGCGTCCAGGCTTTTTTCCGCTTTCTTTCTGAGCTTGGCCAGCTTGTCCGAAATTTCGTCCATCTCGGCCGTTATCTTCTGGAGATAGAGCTCCCTGCTCCGCTCTCCGCTTTTTTTCAGCTTTTTCACCGGCAGACAGGCGCTGCGCCAGGCGCAGGCCAACTGATCACAGTATTCCCTGGCCGTCTCGAAGCAGGGAAAGTTGCCTTCCTTGCGCTGGATGGACCGGATCACCTCGGCCTTCTTCATCTTCTTGATTTCGATGCCAAGCTCTTTCGCCTTTTCTTTCACTGCCTTCATATCCATCTTTTATCCCCCCTTGAAAAGTTTCGCTGCGTCATTCCTTGATGATGGACCAGGTGGAAAAGGGATGTCAAGGAGATCTGCTTGGAAATGTGCGTGATTGCGGCGCTGTCAGCTGTTTGTCTTCAGTGCTGAGTGGTGCCAGGGATTCGCTTTCAGGAATGTTTCTTGATTTTTTGTTGCGCGGGAGGGCAAGCAGTGTTACACATCGAATAAGGAATTGGGTATTTGTGCCTAGTATTGAGTTGAAGTAACCAATTTTCTCCGGACGGGAAAGGGAGGTGGCGTTCGGGTGCGACGCAGGCGAATTTCTCACATACCAAGCATGAGGGGGAAGCACGATGAAAAAATTTTTCTTTGCTCTTTCGGCGCTGACGCTGGTAGTTGCAGCGGCGCAGGCGGATGATGACCACCACGACTATCGGTCGGAAAGTACGGCAACAATCACGGCAACGGAGGCAAGCGCCAGTTCGGGGTTGAGCGCGCACCAGGCCATTGACTCCTACGACGGTCCTGCCACCTGCATCCGGTGCCATGAGATCGAGGCGCAGGAGATGCTGGAGAGCCTGCACATGCAGTGGGCCGGACCCACCCCGAAATTGAGCAATACCAGTGGCGAGGAACTCGGCAAGGCGATTGGAGGCATCAATACCTTCTGTACCTACGCCATGTCGTCCAAGGGAGCCTGTTTTACCTGCCATGTGCGGGCCGACGGAAATGCTCCGCACCCGCCCAGCCTGAACGACGTGGACTGCCTGATGTGCCATCAGGACACCTACCAGCGGAAGTTCACTCCGGATCCCACCAACAGCGAAACGGTCACCAATGTTCTTGGCGAGACCAGGACCTATGTCTTCGGCCTGCAGGATGGGGAGGGCAACTACCAGACCGAGCCCGATTTTTCGGCCATGCCCGCCGGCACCACCATGGTTGAGCTGGCCCGCACCGTGCACCTGCCCACCAGGAAATCCTGTCTGCGCTGTCATGCCAAGGCCGGCGGCGGCGACTGGACCAAGCGCGGCGACATGGGGCTCAACACCGCCGATCCCTCCGTGGAGCAGGATGTGCATATGGCCACGGCCGGCGCCAATCTGACCTGCACGTCCTGCCATGGCGGCACCGGTCACAAGATCGGTGGCCGCGGTATCGATCTCAGGCAGACCGAGGCTCCTGACCCGAAATGTACCGACTGTCACAGCGCCGCGCCGCATGACAGCAGTACCCTCAACCGACACGCCGCCGGCCAGGTTTCCTGCCAGGTCTGCCATATCCGCACCTTTGCCAAGGGCGGCGCCACCGAAATCTCCCGGGACTGGCGCGAGCCGGTATGGAACCCGACCTTCTGCTCGGGACAGGGCGGTTTTGTCGGGCACGAAGTCAAGCTGGCCAATGTGAAACCTGAGTACCGCTGGTTTGATGGCACTTCCTACGTCTACAACCTCGGCGAAACCATCGCGGCCAACGCGGACGGCACCTATACCATGGCCAGGGCAAATGGCGGCGCCTTTGACGGCAAGGCCAAAATCGTGCCGATCAAGAACCACTGGACGGTCATGCCCCTGCTTGACGACGGGCAGATCGTGGCGCCGGCCATCATGTGGATGTTCATGACCGGC
>DDXK01000007.1 GCA_002347185.1 Desulfobulbaceae bacterium UBA2262
AACGGAGGACAACCAGCAGGATCTGGTGGCCTCCATCTTCGCGGCCAAGGCATTTCTTGAGGAAGGCGTAAAACCGGCATTCTCGGTGGGGCTCGCCTTCGTTGCCGATGAGGAAACATCGAGCAGCAAAGGGCTCGTCTACCTCCTGGGCATGAAGAAAAAGCTCTTTAAAAAGGATGATATCATCGTTGTTCCCGACTTCGGCAACGAGGAGGGATCGATGATCGAGGTGGCAGAAAAAAGCCTTCTCTGGTTGCGGGTGAAAACCGTGGGCGCGCAATGTCACGCGAGCAGGCCGGGACTGGGGAGAAACGCTTTTGCCGCCGCGTCGCATTTCATCACGAAATTGCGTGATCTGTACCGCATCTTCGACAGGGTTGACTCCCTCTATACCCCCCCCACGAGCACCTTCGAACCCACGAAAAAAGAGGCCAATGTCCCCAATATCAACACGATACCGGGGGATGACGTATTCTATCTCGATTGCCGGATTCTCCCCGACTGTGATCTGGTGCAGGTCATGTCGCGTATGCGCTCCATGGCGGACGAGGTCGAAGAATCTTTCGACGTCGCCATCGATATCGTTCCCGTTCAGACGGTGGAGGCGCCCCCTCCCACGGATGTGAACGCGCCGGTTGTGAAGGCTCTGGCGAAAGCTGTGCGGGAAGTGTATGGTGTGGACGCCCATCCAGGAGGAATCGGCGGCGGCACCGTGGCGGCACCCCTCCGAGAGAAGGGTTACCAGGCGGCGGTATGGAGCAGGCTGGGCGGAATGGCGCACCAGCCGAATGAGTACTGCTTCATTTCCAATATGATAGGGAACGCAAAGGTCTTCGCCCATCTCTTCCTCGGGCGGACGTGAGAAACTCGTTGTTACAGAAGGAGACGCAGATGAAACAAACGAAGGCTTCAGGAAACGCCAAGAGGGTGGTGATCCTTGAAAAAGACAGCCGTTTTCTCTCCGATATGAGAGACGCCCTGCGGGGAGATCCCGAGTTGCAGATCATCGGCGAGGGCACCGATCTGCCCCGGGCAACCGCGCTTCTCACGGATGAGTTGGACGAGGCGCCCGACATCATCATAGCCGGTCTTGACCTCCTCAAGGAGGCCGTGCTCCGCAACCTGGATGGCCTCATGGCGCTGAAGGATAAGATGCCGGGGACCCGGCTTATCGTCACGAGCGACCGATACGCGGATGAAGAGATATTCCGCATGATACACGAGGGGATCCGAGGTTTTTTTCTCAAGGGAACACCCCCCGCCCTTATCACAAAATGCGTGCGTGTGGCGCTCTCAGGCGGGATGTGGATGGACAACGCCTTTATCGCCCGAGTTTTTGAAGCGGTAGCAAACCGGGATGAAAAGACCGGCAAGGGGTCATCCCGGAATGGGACCGTATGACAAAATCTCTCCGATTGGTTTTGAATGAACAGATGACACTCGGGGGTTTATTGCGTGATTGAGGAGGTTTTTATGGAAAAAGAACAGAGAGTTGAAGGGGACAAAATCAAGATCGTCATCTTTGACGAAGACACCCCTTTCGTACATAAGCTGAAAGAAGTCATACAGGCGGCCCCCGATATCGAGATCATTGACGTGCGGAGGAATATGGAGAGCGCCAAAGAATTCCTGCTCGGGGTCCAGGCGCCTATCAATCTGATCCTCGTCAGTTTCAACATACTCAAAGAGGTCGTGGCGTCCGACATGGGCACGCTTTTAAAATTAAAGACGACTCTTCCCGGCACACGGGTCGTCGTCATGGGGGAAAGGTACGCCGAAGAAGAAATATTCCGGATGGTGGAAGAAGGAATCAAAGGCTTCTTCGTCAAGGGCGATATCTCATCGGATTTTATTATCAAGTGCATACGGGTCGTTGCGGCAGGCCAGATATGGATGGACTCGAATCTTGTCAGCCGGGTCTTTGAGGAGTTCTCCCGCTATTACAGCGAGGCTGAGGGAAAACTCAGAGCACCGTCACCCGAAGAAACGGACCGACTTGCCCTCCTCACCAAGAGAGAGATGGAACTGCTTGAACTGGTTTCCATGAGCCTCAAGAACGACGAGATAGCGAATCGTCTCTTCATCAGCACCAAGACGGTCAAGACCCACATCCGGAATATATTCGAGAAGCTGGGGTCCCGTAACAGGGTTGATGCCACACTCCTCTACATCGGCGCGTCAAAGCGGCAGGCGCATGGAGCAGCCGCTGGAAACTGAACAGGGTCAGAGGTGACACCTAAGGATTATGAAGATTCGGTGGCCCGGGAAATAATCTCCGAGAGGGTGGCGAATTCCTCGACACTCAGCGTCTCTCCCCTCCGACCGCCGTCTATCCCCGCCTCGCGTAGGAGCGAGAGCGGAGCCACTCCCTTTCCATACAACCGAGGCATTCCCTTCAGGTTGTTCGCCAGGGTTTTTCTCCTCATGGCGAAAGCCGCCTTTACGGTCTCAACGAAAACATCATCATTTTCCAGCGGATAGCAGGGTTTTTCCCGCATCTCCAGCCTCAGAACGGAGGAATCCACCTTCGGCACGGGGTAAAAGCAGGTGGCGGGAACCGTCATCACGTGCCGTACCTTGGCGTACATGGGAAGGATTACGGAGAGGATACCGTACGCCTTTGTCCCGGGAGGGGCTGTTATCCGCTCAGCAACTTCCCTCTGAAGCATCAGGGTCGCCGAAGATATGTGATTTCTGAATTCGAGCAGACGGAAGATAATCTGGGAAGAGACATTATAGGGGATATTGCCCACGACCTGCACCTTTCCTGACCCGGCCAGGGGAGAGGAAAAGTCATAGCGCAACACATCCCCCTCGATTATCTCGATGGTGCGCGTTCCCCCGAGTTCGCTTTCCAGAACCTTCACCAGTTTCGGGTCTATTTCAACGGCGATGACCTGTTTTACCCGCGCCGCGATCATGGCCGTCATGGCTCCCAGCCCCGCGCCGATCTCGACCACCGTGTCTGCCTCGCCGACCTTCGAAGCCTCGACAATCCGGGATGTTATATTGTTGTCCACGAGAAAGGACTGCCCCAGGTTTTTTACCGGACGGATCCGGTATTTGTTAAGAATCTTGCGGGGGGATTCCATGGCGTATCTCAGGGGAATCAACGTTCTTTGAGTTAAAGCGCTTTTTGATATAAAAAATACAACCCCTTAATGACAGGTATTTATTGGAGGTAATGACTCTTTGAAGAATCAGTTGAGCGGCCACCGCGATACCGCGTTGAGGTCGAGGGCATCATGCCTGCCGGCGCGAAGAAGATGGTCGCCCACAACGGCTATCATGGCCGCGTTGTCGGTGCAGAAGGCGGGCGAGGGCATGAACACCCGCAGGCCGCACTCCTTGCCGCGCCGGAGCAGGGCGGCGCGCAGGCTGGGGTTGGCGGCCACTCCCCCGGCCAGGGCGAGACGGGTGACCCCGAGGCCCTGCGCGGCCCGTACCGCCTTTTCCACCAGAACCTCGACCACGGCGGCCTCGAAGGAGGCGCAGAGGTCGGCAAGGGAAAAGGTTTCACCTTTTTCCCTGAGTTGGTGCACATGACAGGCCACCGCGGTTTTCAGGCCGCTGAAGCTGAAGTCGAGGCTCTCCGCCTCCAGCCAGGCGCGGGGAAAGGCGACGGCCTGCGGGTTGCCTTCGCCGGCGAGCCTGCTGATCGCCGGCCCTCCCGGGTAGGGCAGCCCCAGCAGCTTGCCGATCTTATCGAAGGCTTCGCCCGCCGCATCGTCGCGGGTGCGGCCCAACGGGACGAAGGTGAGGGCGTCCTCAATCAGGAAGATGCTGGAGTGGCCGCCCGAGGCGATCAGGGCGACATAGGGGAATTCCGGTTTTGTCTCCTCGAGAAAGGGGGAAAGCAGGTGGCCGGCAATATGGTCCACGCCCACATGGGGTATGCCGTGCACGGCGGAGAGGGCCTTGGCGAAGGAAAGGCCGACCAGGAGCGAACCGATCAGGCCCGGCCCCTGGGTCACGGCCAGGCCGTCGATTTCCCGCAGGCCGACTCCGGCCTGGGCCAGGGCCGCTGCGACCACCGGATAGATGTTCTCCAGATGCTTGCGGGAGGCGAGTTCCGGCACCACTCCGCCATAGAGGCTGTGCAGCTCCACCTGCGAATTGATCACGCTGCTGAGCAGGGTGTGTCCGTCACGGAGCACGGCGGCGGCCGTTTCGTCGCAGGAGCTTTCGATGCCGAGTATGAGCATGGGCGGAGGTCCCAGAGGCGGTGGTTAAGGGAAAACTGATGGCCTTGTGAAAACCAGCCGAACGCGTTGGTCGGTGATGCGAAAACAAGCAGTGACGAAGCCTGCCCCGCCGTCGTCGCGGTTTTTTATGGGCAATACTGCCGATGATTGCCAGCGACGTCGACAAAACTGAAAAAGCAGGTTGACGAACCGCCCGCTCCGGCGTACGCTAACCAGCTCCTGCCGGAAAGGAAGGCCGGGAGCCGCAGCCCGTAGCATCCCCGCCTATTTAGCAGGAATGGCAGAAAAAATCAAAGGATGTTGCAGCCCGGCGCGGCCGGCGAGCTCCTTTGGGCCAATCTCAGGGAAGTCTGGGCAAGGAGAGCGTTTTTGGCATGACGGCAACCGGCACGAGAGCAACACCCCCAATTTCCGCCCCTGGGGTGAATGCGCCGAGCGCGCAGCCCGTCGGGCAGGCGCCTGGCAGGCTCACCGACATGTTTGCCCGCTCCATCAGCTACCTGCGCATCTCGCTCACCGACCACTGCAATCTCCGCTGCCTCTACTGCACGCCCCGGGATGACCGCGACAAGCTGGAGAGCGGCGAGCTGCTCAGTTACGAGGAGCTGCTGCGGGTGGTGCGGCTCGCCGTGGGCCTGGGGATCGAAAAGGTCCGGCTCACCGGCGGCGAGCCGCTGGTCCGGCGCGATATCCTCTCCTTTGCCAGAGAGCTGTCCGCCATCGAGGGGCTCAACGATATCCGGCTCACCACCAACGGCGTGCTCCTGGCCGATTGTGCCGAGGCGCTGCAGCGCGCCGGGATCAGCAAGCTCAACATCAGCCTCGACACCCTCAGGCCCGAGCGTTTCGCGGCGATCACCGGCGTCGATGCCTTCGCCCGGGTCTGGGAAGGGATCGCCAAGGCCCGGGCCCTGGGCTTTTCGCCGCTCAAGCTCAATGTTGTCGCCCTGAAGGGGGTCAACGACGATGAGTTCATCGATTTTGCCAGGCTGACCCTGACGGAGCCGCTGCAGGTCCGCTTCATCGAGTTCATGCCCATCGGCCCCTCCTCCCTCTGGAACCGGGAAAAATACATCAGCTCCCAGGAGATCATGGAGCTGCTCCGGCCCCTGGGCGAGCTTGCGGCGGCGCCGGCCAGGCGGATGGACGGCCCGGCCCGCGTCTACCGGCTGCCGGGCGCGGCGGGCAGCCTGGGTTTCATCAGCCCCATCAGTCACCATTTCTGCGACCGCTGCAACCGGCTGCGCCTCACCTCCGAGGGCAGGCTCCGCTCCTGCCTGCTTTCCGATCGGGAAACCGACCTGAAGGCGCGGCTGCGTGGCGGCGCCAGCGACGAGGAGCTCAAGGAGCTCATCGTCGCCACCATTCTGGACAAGCCCAAGGGACACACCCTCTCCGCGGAAGGGGGGAGCAACTGCCACGGCAGGATGTCGCGCATCGGCGGGTAGCCGCCGGCAACGCCGCCTTGTTTTTTCTCAGTCGTTGCCGCGCGGGTAGGAGCCGAGCCACTCGAAGTAGGAGCAGCTCGCCTTGAGCTTTTCGCAGCCCTCCCGGATGATCTCGTCTTCCATATGCCCCAGCATGTCGATGAAAAAGAGGTAGCGGCCCGGTTCGTCCTTGACCGGCCGGGATTCTATTCTGGTCAGGTTGATGGAGCGCTGGGCGAGGATGGCCAGGGCGTCGTTCAGGGCGCCTGGCCGGTCCAGCAGGCCGACGAGCAGCGAGGTCTTGTCCTGGCCGCTTCTGGCCGGAGATTCCTTGCCGATCAGCAGAAAGCGGGTGGTGTTGCCCCGGTAGTCCTCGATGCCCTTGGCCACGGTCTGCAACTGGTAGGTCTTGATGGCAAGCGAGCTGGCAATGGCGGCGACGCTGGGGTTGTCGTGGGCCATTTTCGCGGCGACTCCGGTGCTGAAGACGTCCTGGGCAGGGATGCCGGGCAGGTGTTTTTTCAGCCACTGCCGGCACTGGGCCAGCGGCTGGGCATGGGAGACCACCAGCTTGATGTCGGCCAGTTCGCCGGAATGGTTGACCAGGTTGTGGACGATGGGCAGGTTGAGTTCCCCGCAGATCTTGACGTTGTATTTGATGAAGGAGTCCAGGGTCGAGGTCACCGCGCCCTCGATGGAGTTTTCCACAGGCACGATGCCGTACTCGGTGCGGCCCCGCTCCACCTCGACAAAGGTGTCCTCGATGGTTTCCATGGGCCGGTAGATGGCGGCGTGCCCGAAATATTTCACCCCGGCCAGATGGGAAAAGGTCGCTTCCGGGCCGAGGTAGGCCACCTCCACCATCTTCTGGGAGAGGCGGCAGGTGGTGATGATTTCGTGGAAGATGCTGAGCAGGGCCTGCTCGGGAAAGAGGCCCTGGTTCTCGGCGAGCAGACGGTCGAAGATCTGCCGTTCGCGCAGGGGGTCCCATTTCGCCTTGTTGTGCTTGGTCTTGAGGTCTCCGATCTTTTTGGCACAGAGGAGACGGTCCTTGAGGAGCTTGAGCACCTGACTGTCGATGGCGTCGATCTGCTGGCGGACATCGGCCAGGGTGAGGTCTTTTTTCTTTTCCATGGGCTGCTTGCGTTGTGGGTTCGGGGGCGCTGGGCCGCGTCGCCCCCGGTTTCCGTTCTTTTCGGAAGGGAGGAAGAGGGCCGGCGGTTTTCCTTTCTGGAAACTCGAGAGAGGTTAATCATATCCGGCCGGAAAATAAAAGGAAAAAGTGTCTGCCCGGCATGGGGGAGAATCCGCGCGGCAAGAGGGACGCCGGGGCCATTAACTTCTTGCTTCTCCTGCAAGATAGAGTATTCTGGCAGGATGAACTCCGGGCTTTGCCGTGTTGTCACTGCAAGGCCCCTTTTATTCGCGGCAAGGGGATCCTTGCCAAACCGATCGCCAGGCCACGACCATGAAAGTGAAAAACTGCATGCAGAAAGACCTGATCACCATCGGCAGGAACGCCCTCCTGCAGGAGGCGGGGGTGCTGATGAAGAAGCACTCCATCCGTCACCTGCCCGTGGTCGAGGAGGAGCAGATGGTCGGCTTCATCACGGAAAGCGATCTGCGTCAGTATTCTTTTCCTTCCCTGGAGAAGGATATCTATGTCCATGAGGTGATGGTGTTGAACCCCATCACCATCAATGTCAACGCCAGCATCGAGAGCGCGGCCCGCCTCATTCACGATTACAAGATCGGCGGCCTGCCGGTGCTGGATAAGAAAAAGCTGGTGGGCATCATCACCGCCATCGACCTCATCTCCGCCTTCATCGACATGATGGGGCTGCTGCGGGCCTCGGCGCGCCTCGATGTGCTGGTCGCCAAGGGCAGCGGCGTCGAGGATGTCACCAGGATAATAAAGGAACACGGCTGCGAGATAATCAGCGTGGCGACGGAGAGCCATTCCTCGCGCCGGAAGCTCTATTGCTTTCGGCTCGAGAAGGGCGAGATCGACCGGGTGATCGAGGCGTTGGAAGATGCCGGCCACAAGGTCGTCTCGGTGGTGGATTGAAGCGGGCGTATCGCGTTTTGCCGGAAAGGAGCTGCTCCCATGAGTGAATACAAGGTTCAGAAGACATACGAAGAGATCAATGCCAGGATCAGGGCGGGACAGGCCGTGGTGGTCACCGCCGAGGAGATGGTGGGGATCGTGAAAAAGAACGGGCCGGTGGAGGCGGCGCGCAAGGTCGACGTGGTCACCACCGGCACCTTTTCGCCCATGTGCTCCTCGGGGGCCTTCGTCAATTTCGGGCATGCCAACCCCACTCTCAAGGCCTGGAAGGTCTGGCTGAACAATGTCCCCGCCTATGCCGGCCTGGCCGCGGTGGACGTCTACATCGGCGCCACCGAGCCCACCGAGGAAGACCCCCTGAACAAGGTGTTCCCCGGTGAATTCCTTTACGGCGGGGGGCATGTGCTCGAGGACCTCGTCGCCGGCCGCAAGGTGCGGCTCAAGGCCATCGGCTACGGCACCGACTGCTATCCCAATAAGAGCCTCGAAAAGGAGGTGACCCTGGCGGAGCTGCCCTACGCGCTGCTGGTCAACCCCCGCAACTGCTACCAGAATTACAACTGCGCCGTGAACCTTTCCGAGCGAACCATCTACTGCTATATGGGCACCCTCAAGCCCCACGGCAGAAACGCCACCTACTGCAGCGCCGGCGAGTTGAGTCCCCTGATGAACGACCCCTTCTACAAGACCATCGGCCTGGGTACCAGGATCTTCCTGGGCGGCGGGGTGGGCTACGTCACCTGGCATGGCAGCCAGCACAACCCCCGGGCCCTGCGGTCCGAAAACGGTACCACCAGGAGGCCGGCCGGTACCCTGATGGTCCAGGGCGACCTCAAGCAGATGTCTCCCCGCTGGCTGAAGGGAGTGAGCATGCAGGGCTACGGCAGCTCGCTTGCCGTCGGCATCGGGGTGCCCATTCCCATCCTCAACGAGGAGATGGCCACCTACACCGGGGTGTCGGACGCGGAAATCTTCACCCAGATCGTTGATTACGCCTACGACTACTCGCATGGGGTGGCCCGCAATTACGGCGAGGTGAGCTACGCCCAGCTCAAAAGCGGCCAGATCGAGGTGAACGGCAAGGTCGTGCCCACGGCCCCGCTTTCCAGCGTGGTGCGGGCCCGGGAGATCGCCCTGACCCTGAAGGAGTGGATCGAGGCCGGCAGGTTCCTCCTGGAAAAGCCGATCCAGACCCTGCCCGGTGAATAGGCGGACTTCTTCCCCCCGGCAGGGAGGGAGAGGGCGGACTGTCCGTTGATTGCTTGCGGGGGCTTGGCCGTGCGCAGCAAGTACGCGGGACTCAAAGCCATGCTCGCCCGCTATGGCGAGGTGGCCGTTGCCTTTTCCGGCGGCGTCGACAGCACCTTTCTCCTCCATGCCGCCTGTTTTGCCCTCGGCCCCGCCCGGGTACACGCCCTGCACGCCCGGACGCCGCTCTTGGCCGGCGAGGAATCCGAGCGGGTGCGGGCAACGGCGCAGGCCCTTGGCTGCCCCCTGACCATTCTTGAGGTTGATCCCTTCTCCTGGCCGATTTTCGTGGCCAACCCTCCGGACCGCTGTTACCACTGCAAAAGAAAGCTCTACCGCTCTTTCCTGCAGGCCCGCGACTCTTCCCGGCTGCCGCTTCTGGACGGCACCAACCTGGATGACCTGCAGGAAGTGCGGCCCGGGCTTGCCGCCCTCGCGGAGCTGGGGGTGCTGATCCCCCTTGCCGCCGCCGGCCTGACCAAGAGAGAGATCCGTCTGCTCAGCCGCGAGCTGGGCCTTGCCACCTGGAATGCCTGCTCCGCTTCCTGCCTGGCCACGCGAATCCCCGCCGGCGAGCCCATCAGCCGGGAGAAAATTTTTCTGGTCGCCCGGTGCGAGGCCCTGCTGACGGCATTGGGCTTCGCCGGCGTCCGGGTAAGGCTTTCCGGGCAGGAAGCGATCGTCGCCGTGTTGCGGCCCGACCTGGAGAGAATTGTGAAAAATGATGTGATTTCAGTGATTAGGGAGGGGTTTGCCAGGCTGGGCGCGGGCCGGGTTCGGATCGATCCGCAGGGGCGGCCTCCGGTGCCGGCCTGAGAAACCGGTTTTCACTGGCAGGGATTTGGGGGGGTGACCCCCCATTTTTTGCTTATTTTATGGTGTTTTTTTGTTTGACAGCATGGTTTTTTTGTTTGACAATCACAGCACATGAGGCTAAATCCTCACTAGGCGACTTACTTACGGCTTTGTAGAAGGCAGAGAATCTCTAAATTCACGAGGAGGAAGGAAAGGAAATGAACAAGAGTGAATTGGTCGAGAAAATGGCAAAGGCTGGCGGCATCAGCAAGGCTGCGGCTGAAAAAACCCTTGGCGGCATGCTCGACGCGGTTACCGCTGCCCTGAAGAAAGGTGACAAGGTGACCCTGGTTGGTTTCGGCACCTTTTCCGTCACCAAGAGGGCTGCCCGCCAGGGCCGTAACCCTCAGACCGGCAAGCCCATCACCATCAAAGCTCGTAAGGTTGCCCGCTTCAAAGCCGGCAGCAAACTTGCTGACACCGTGAAGTAAGCCGATTTTTAGCTTCATCGCCCTTTGCGCGTAAAAGGCAGGCTTCCACCACCCGTGGTCGCCTGCCTTCTTTTTAGTTGACGCGGAAGGATTCTCTGGGTACATATGGACCACCCCGGCAAAGCCAGCCTGCAAGCGGCGGGAGCCGGGGGTGGATACGCAGTCGGGATGTGGCTCAGCCTGGTAGAGCACATGCTTCGGGAGCATGGGGTCGGAGGTTCGAATCCTCTCATCCCGACCAGAAAAGTCAAGGGTTTGCGGGTTATCCCGCAAACCCTTTTTTGTTGGAAATTTACCACAATTTACCACCTCACCATGACTCACTCCACCCACAGCCCATCCCAGCGCTTAGCGAGCACCGCTCCGCTCGACAGTGTCACCGCCAGCAGCACCTTGCAGCGCCCCTTTGCCGCAACTGTCGGGGAGTCCAGGGCCGTGGCCACGGTCAGACCATCACCGGAAACCGTGGTTGTCCCAACTACGCTGGAGATGTCCGTACCCGTTGCATCGTGGACTGTCAACGTCGCGGCCGTGATGGTCGTCCCGTAGGGCAGGGCACCGTCGTCGGCCGTGGCGCTGCTGCACGAGGAGAAGGTGAAGGCCAGTGGGTCAGGTAGAGGCGCTTCATGGCCAGATGCCCCATGCCGCCGTGTACCAACCAGCTAGGGCAGCGATCAGTAGGATGCTCAGGGCCAGATAAAGCTGCTTCATTCCCTCTTGTCTCCCGTGAATACGCCTATGGCCCCGATAAGGGCCAACCCGAATGCCACCAGTGCCTCTGCCTGCTCCGGGGAAATAGCTACCCCGAAGGAGGTCAGCAGGGCGATAATGCCCCGCCAGGTGGATGCCTCTTTCAATCTTTCAGACAGATAGATCATGGTGCCTCCAGTATCATTCGTTCATCCCGCAAGCCGATGAATCCCATCTTGTCAACCCCTGCCCTCACCAGCTTCACCCTCGGCCCCCACATACCATCTTCTATACAGCACAGCTCCAGCAGGTCATCAGCTTCCTTTTTGTGCCCCCTGGAGAGCAGTCCCATGCGGATCAGTTGATACAGAGCGTCATGCCCCACGGAACCCCGGAGGATGGTGTTGGTATCAACGGCCCCTGTAGCCCCATCCCAGGCATAGCCCTTACGGATAATCAGGGTGCCCATGGAGTGCAGTTCAATATAGTCAGTCTTTATCGTATGGCCGAAGATCCTGGTGAAAAACCACTCGTCCTCAACAAGTTGATACTTGTAACCAGCCTTGTACTTCACAGCAAAGGCACCTCAACAGAAGGATCAGCCACGACAATCTCCTTGTGGGCATCCACCCGCACGTCTCCGTCGCTGGTGACGTTGATGGTGGTGCAGCCGGCGACTATAGCACATGCTATAGCAAGCACGATGATGACCGGCAACAGCTCAAGCTCTCTCATAGCGTCCTCTCGAAGTGGGGGGTGTCCGGGAAGCGGCTCCAGTTGCCGCCCCAGGAGTTTTTGGGGTCAAGCGCCTCCCAGTAGTCGCCCACCGGCTGCAGCGTGGCCTTGTCGTAGGTGAGCTGACCGTCACGGAAAAAATTCAGGTCGATTGCCAGCCGACTGAGATGCTTGCTCTGCATGGTCCGGCTGCGGCCGGCCTTGACGTGCAGGGCCTGCTGCTCCGGGGTCCGGTAGAGCTCGCCGCCGGTGACGACAAAGCCCAGGCTCACCGCGTGCTGGATCAGGTTTGCCGCGTGGACCAGAAAGGCCGCCTGCTCGTCAACCAGGGACATGGCCCACCTCCTCCAGCGTCAGCGCGTCCGGTCGGCAGGAGCTTAGCGCCCGCTGTATCTCGGCGCGATGTCGGTTTGCGTTGGCCGCGGAGATCAGCAGGCGGCCAACGCTGAACTTGCCAAGCAGGTTTGGCAGGGCGGCCTCGCAGTTGCCGCAGCCAACACAACGGTCATTGTCGATGGTCAACTGAAACATTCTATCCACTCCCCATCTTGATTTTTACCCCGGCGACCAGGGCGGCGAACACCAGGCCGACCGAGGCCATGACCAGATAGACAAATCCCTTATCGGCCGCCCTGCGCATGGCTCCGGCCAGTCGCAAATCCTTGCGGAACTCTTCGACCGCCGCCGGATCGTCAACATTGACGCCGAGGATGGAAAAAACGTCTTTCACCGCCGCCCTGGCAGCCCCACGGGCGGCCGGGCAGCTGTCCACGCTCTCAAATTCCCTGCATTCCGCCGCCAAGACTAAGCAACCTCGCCGATGCTGTCCTTGCGGCGGATGATGGCGGCTGTGCCGGAGGGCAGGTTGATGGGATCTCTGCCCAGATCCACGCCGAGGTCGGAGACCAGCACGGCGTAGGCAGCGTTCGCGGTCACGTCTGTCGCCAGGAACTCAGCCTGCGACGTGACCACGACGCCTGTCGCCTCCGGGGCAGACGAGACGACCGCAGGCTTGGTCGAGATCGCGGCGTTGCTCGCGTCCTCAAGCCTGATGCTTGCGAACTTATCGGTGGACTGCCCCGTGAGCAGCTGCCCCAGGAGCGTCCATCCGCCAGGAAGTATAGCCATGCTCAATCCTCCAATGGTTCAACGGTTGTGGTGCTGATCCAGCTTTTCCTATCCATCTGCACACCTTATCTGTTATGGCGACAGCCGCACTGCCACTAATTCCGTAGCCTTGGGGGCGGCTCCGTAAACCCCCACAGCTTTCATAAAGGTGGTCGAAGCGCCATAATTCGTAACAGCCTGCAAGGTCACTGTGGTTGTGGTGGTGACGGTGATCAGGGTCGTTACGGGAATAGTCATACTTACGGTGGCAATCGACGGATGATACTGCGTTGTGCCCGCAAGAGAGGCCGCGCCGTCGAAGAGCCTGACCGCCACGGTGGCAGCCGTGGTGGTGGACCTTGAGTGGTTTACGCGGCCAATGAGCAGCCAAACGCCCGGCCCCAGGAGCAGGGACGGTCCGTCATACCAGACACCGGAGCTGACCAGGGCGACATCGGCGGCGAGATTTGCCGACAAGGCGGCCGGGAAGATATCCCCAAGCGCCGCCACCCTGGTCACGGCCGCCTGGCGGACCAGGATGGTCTCTGCCCCGTCCAGGGCCTCCGCGCTGCTGAAATCCGCTGGGTTTGCGTATTCCTTGTCCATTATCTATCCCTCCGATGCGAACACGATCAGGTCCGCGTTGTGGTTGACGATTGTGTCGCCGGCGTTGTCCAGCAGCACCCCAACGACCAGGGTGCTGCTGGTCCAGCCGGTGGCGGTGCCGCGCTCAAGGATCAGCATGGTCTCCGTTTCCCAGTGGATACTCGATCCGGACTCATGGAGCAGGAAGCGCTCCGTCTGCGTCCCCCAGGTCAGGGAACTGCCCCGGTCCGGCAGAAAAAGGAAGCGGTGGACATGCTGCTGCCAGCCTTGATACCCATCCCTGGCCACCGAGAGCTCAACGGTATAAAATCCGTCCGTGAGTCCGGCATCGGGGATCAGGTGCGAGTTGCCGGGGATGCCACCGGCGGCATAGACCTCCACGCCCGCGCCGTCCAGGAGCCGGAGAGAGTACGTGGTGCCTGCCTCGGGGCCGATATCGCTCTCGTCCTGCGCGACCAGGTAGGCAGTCTGTTGCAGCCGGTCGCGGTGGCTCCAGGCCACCTGGATGGGGTCGCCGGCCAGCTGGTATGGGTAAGCGTCTCCGGCAAACCCGGTCGGCAGACGGAAGTTGCCCGGCGGATATGGGCGGATCATCCTCCCGGCGCAGGTGAGGGAATCTGCCGGCGCCAGTTCCATGGCCAGCGCACCCTTCGCGGTGCGGGGCAGCACCTTGACCGATACCGTCTCGCCGGTGAAGTACTCGACCCCGTCCGCCGCCTGTCTGGCCGCTATCCAGAGGCGGCTGCCGGCCTGATGGGGTTCGGGCACGGTGTCCAACACCCCGCGCAGGACGGTGATGGTGCCGGCCGCCGGATCGGCGGCAACAACCCCCACCAACTCCTCGTCGAGATATGCGTAAGCATTGGCCGGGATTTCCAGTGCCGCATCGTCTACAGGCAGGACCGTCTCTGTCTTGCCGACATCCTCGCTCAGGAGGGCGGTCTCGGCAAAGGCCCGGCCGGCCTGGCGGAGTGTGTACTCAGCCGCCCCGGCCGGCCGCGAATAGAGCGAGTAGTCCAGGGCATCCCCAGCCGGGGGCCTGGCCAGGGTCAGGACCTGAGCGGATGCCGCGTCGATCTCCGCCCAGACAAAGCCGTACTCGCCGACCGTGCGAGCCCAGTACCAGTAGGGTGCCTCTACCAGCAGCCGCTCCGGCGCCGCCGCCGGCTCGCTGACCGGGTCCACCCAGCCCCCTTGCGCTGGCGCCCCGAGCAGGCCGGCGGCCGGGCCGAGCACCTCCTGCACCGCATGGATGGTGACCACGCCGTCGGCGAGCGAGCCGAGGTCTATATCCGTCACCCGCATCACCTCGCCGGCAACCCCATATGCCGGCCAGACGAAGCGGAAAGGATCCCCGACCCGCAGGGCGGAGGCGGCGCGGTTGCAGGCCAGAGTGGCGGCGGACAACTCAGCCGAGAGCTTCGCCAGCTCCCGGGCGGCAACCCTGGCGGCCAGGGCCGGCTTCGAGATGCCAGGCATGGAGATCTCGTGGGAGACCACATCGCCGCCCATGGCGTTGATCTGCCCCAGGCTGTGGACGGTGATGGACTTCTCGACGTCCGGCGCGGGCACGGTAGTGGCCGGGGTTCCCTCCGGCGGCAGGGCCATGACGAAGACGTCGCACTCATCCGAGCCGCCAACCGCCAAAATATCGCTACCCGGCGCGAATGCGGAGCTGTAAGTGAACCCTGGCGAGGTCTCTGCGGTGAGGGGCTGGTCGATGTACTGCCAGGTCGCGGTGGCGATCAGCCGGGTGTTGCCGGCGCCGGTATGGCTGCCGGCGACAGCCAGATACCTGCCGTCCGGCGAGAAGGCGAGATGCTTCCCGTAGATAGGGCCGGTGATGGTCGCCACCGCCGCGAAGCCAGGAAAGGAATAGACCCGCACCTCGCCGGTTGTCCTCATGGCAAAGGCGATCAGCCCGTGGTCGATGGCCACGGCCTCGATCTCGCCGCCGGGAACTCCGGCTGGGGTCGCCCCGACAACGTCATACTTGTATGGGGTCTCGGTGGGGTCGTAGATCAGCTCGTAGAGGCGGAAGTCGTCAGACGTCCTCAGACCCACGAAGCGGCCGTCCGGACTCATGGCCAGCGATTCGATGTAATACCCTGTGCCGAGGGAAAGAGCCGCGACGATCTGCCAGGAGTAGCCATCCAGGACATAGAGCATCCCGCCGGCGGCGTAGAGGCCGACCGCTACCAGTTCCCCGGACCTGGCCCAGGCAACCTCGCCGATGGGCCAGGAGGACGAGAGGGCGGGGGTGCCTGGCACCTGGCTCCAGGTGGTGGCGTCCCAGACGATCACGCCCGGGGCACCATCCACCGCGCAGACCAGCCACCTGCCATTGGGGCTGAAGGCCATGCCCTCCCAGTTCTTGGCGGCATCGTCCAGCACCAGATCCCAGGTCTCTGCCCAGGCGCCCCGGCGGTAGACCCGCAGGTCCCGCGTATCCCAGCCACGGTTGCAGGCGACATAGTCGGCGCTCGCCGAGACATAGGGGCTGTTATCATTGCCGATCCGCTTGGTCCCCGCCCAGGGGATGGCCTGGGTGAAGCTGGTAAGATTTTCAAGGTAGGTGAGCACCACGGTATTGACCAGCTCGTTCTGCGTCCGCCGGGAGTAATCGCGCACCTCGACGACCACCGAGCTGTCCAGGATCGGCAGCTGGGCCGGGTCGTAATCTGCCCGCAGCAGCCGGAGGGAAAAAAGGCCGGTGGCCTGGTCCAGGAAGAGCACCCCGTCGATATGCTTGAGGGTCTCCTGGATAAACCCCTCGAGGTCGGTGGCCTGGTCCCAGAGCAGGGAGAGCCCGAACTCCTCGGCATAGAGGGCGGAGGCCGCGGCGGCAAAGGCGGCGTCGTCCAGGTCCGAGACCGGATAACCCATGCCCCAGGCCGTGTTGGTCAGGCACTCGCGGATGATGTGGGCCGGGTTCATGTCGCAGGCGCCGATCACGGCCAGGGAGGGCAGCCAGCCGTCACTGGTCGAGGTGCGGCGCAGCAGAAATGACCAGGGTTTTATATAGGTGCTGTCGCCGATGTACACCTGCCGCAGCACCACCGAGACCACCCCCCGGTATGCCGGCACCGTGCCGATTTTCGACGACAGGTAATCGTTCGGCAGCTGCCCTGCCTCTCCGAACAGCAGATCGACCGCGCCGGAGACGCCGCCCTCCTGGCCCTGGCCGCCATACAGCGTCGGCTGATCGATGACAATGCCCTGGCTGGCCGTCACCTCTCCCGCGCCGCCGGACTGCCATGCCTGGTAATCGCCGGTGTTGATGGCGTAAAACTCGTCGGCCGCATGGCACAGGGCCATGTGCATGCCGACCGAGTAGCGGTAGCCGACCACCGCCGACTGGCAATCATCCCCGCCGAATAAGCCCATGCCTCTCCTCCGCCGCCGCCACCAGCTTCAGCAGCATCGCGTCGCCAGTGGCAGCCAGCAACGATGCCGGCAGCCCGTGCGTGAGAAAATCCGCCCAGGACCAGCCCCGTCCCAAAAATGCCCGCCTGGTCCCCTTGTGGCAGTACCGGACCGCCCGGACATCGGCCAGCGTCACCATCAGCTCATCACCACTTTGATTCACTGCACGCCGTCTCCACGATTGCGGCGGCCTTCAGGTCGCCATACCAGACCACGTTTGGGCCGCTGATCCAGCGAGTGCCGAAGAGCACCGGGATACTGCGGCTCTCGGACGCGGTCGGAAAGCTGAACTCGGAGATGCCGGCCGGCTTTGGCGCCGTGCCCTGCATGGCCGAAGGTTTTGGCCGCAACACGTAAGATAAAGCGGTCGATACCAGCCAGAGACCTATTTGCCACCACATGCCGCCGCCCTCCTATAAGATCGAGCTGCCCAGCCCGGAAAAAGGATTCCGGGTGGGAACGTATGGCCAGCCGCCATAGTTAATCAGGTTGCCGAACTTGCCGGCGCAATCATCGACATAGTGATTGCAGCCAGGATAGATGACAACCTGGCTGCCCACGACCAGGTCACCCAGGGCGCGGTCCAGCTCCAGATTGTCGTACGCCTGGCCGGTGATGGTCCGGCAGTAGAGCCCGAAGCGCAAAAAGCCGCCGGCAAACCAGGAGAGCCCGAAGGGGTCTAGCCCAGGCACCGTCACCACCTGCCCGGCCACGGCGGCCACGGAGCCAGAAACCGCGTAAAGCTCGGCGTCGAGCCCGCAGCCGGCGCCGAAGAGCACATGCGGGCAGAGGCACTGGTATTTCCGGCGCAGCCCTTGCCGCTTGATGCTGGTCAACGCCGACTCGCAACGCAGCACCCCGGTGGCCCCTGCAAAGGCGCTGGAGATCACTCTGCCCTTCCAGATGGTGACAAAATCCTGGTCCGAGGCATGGCCGCGGAACAGGGTGAGGGTGACGGCCTCACCCAGGCCGGCGGCAAGATCGGCGAGCAGCTGATTGTCCCGCGCCACCGTGATCTGGAGATCGCTCCGCGCCGCCTGGGGGCTGTGCTCGATGCTGCCCCGCTCTATATAGACCGGCAGATAGGTATCACCGGCCACCACGACCTCGGCATCTGCGGAAGTGTAGCGCCACTGCCGGTCAGGGCCGCGGAACAGGTAGACCTCAAGCGGCATCGCCTGGCTGGCGCTCGTCTCGATCTCCAGATAGGTCATCCTGTCGCCTCCCTATGGCAGCGCCACGACCGGCAGGGTCACGGACACGGCCTCGTCGCTGAGCCACTGCAGCTCTATCTCGTCGCTGGCGAGGCGCACCAGCTCCAGCCAGTTTGCCCGCCGGATCTGGCTTTCCGCCAACCCATCCGGCAGCGGCGCGTCGAGGGTCAGCTCCTCGGTGTCACCAGCGCCGATCAGCAGGCTGCCGATTATTTTCCGGCGAATGACCGCGCCGGAAGCGGTCTCGATTTCAAGGTGTGACCGGGCCGGGCTCCCGGCCAGCGACCGGGTGTAATCCTGGCTGGCGACCACGATGGTCTGGGCGCCGGCCGGAGCGGTGGCGACCAGCGAAAAGGCATGGCCATCAGCCGGCAGCCAGAATGGCGTGAGGCGGCCCGCCAAAAGATGCAGCCAGGACAGGAACTCCGCGATCTGCGCCCGGCCGTCCAGAAGGAATTCCGCACTCCGGGAGAGGACAGGCTCCACCGCCTCCACCATGAACTCCAGCGGGCCGGTGGCATTGTCCAGCACCACCCACTTGTTGGTGACCCCCTCTTCCGCCTCCGCCCAGCCGGCCGGGAACGGGCAGAGAGGATGGTCAAGCCAGAGCTCTGGCGAAAGCGCGGGCAGATCTCTGGCGGCGCCCAGAACCTCGGCGGTGATGGCATATTCGGCGTAATCAGGCGTCCAGCGGTTGAGGCGCCGGCCCTCGACAAACAGACAGTCGCGGAGGGGGGCGCACATGGTGCCGGCCGGCCAGTCCTCGGCAAAGGGTGCGGTCACCGTACCCCCATCCGGCCCCAGGGTGGAGACGGTCCTGATCTCATGTTTGCCGCCGGCGGCAAACATCGCCAGCTCTCCGCCCACCACATAATCACGGCCGGTGGTCTGGCAGGAAAAAGCAGCTCCGCCGGCAGACACTGCCACGGTCAACGGCGCGGCATCCGGCCAGACCGGGAAGAGGCAGTGGCGGACGGTCCGGCCGGCAAGGATGTTTTCCAGGCGCATGCGTTCGGCGCCGGTCGCGGCCAGCTGCAGATCCCAGCGCCGCCGCGGCCGGCTGCGCAGGCGGACCCGCTGTTCGGTCCGGTCGGCCGACTCCAGCACGTCCGTGAGCCAGCCCAGGCGCTCCCGGAATCCGGCCGACCAATCATGCCAGCAGAGGACCAGCCCCTGATTGTCCTGGTTGAGCTCCTCCACGTCAGCTCCCCAAGATAGTGCGGATGGTCGCGCCGTTGCGGCGGATCGTGTTGATGATGGCCGTCTCCCCGGCGCCGGTGCGCAGGTAATCGCCCAGCAGGTTCTTGTCCAGGACGTTCACTACCTGGAGCCGGGTGTCGCCGCCCTTGTACGATGGGGCCGCGGCCGGGACCGGACCGCCATAGGCGAGGCGGAACGAGGGGGTGAGGCGCGGCAGGGCGGCCCCGGCCATGGCGGAGGCCAGATCGCGGGGGAAACGCATGGTGCGGACGGCCTCCATGAAGGCCAGGCCGTAATGGCGCACGGCGTTGACTGGCTGCATGAACTCGCCGGCCGTGGCCCAGATCGGGATGTTGTCCGCCCGCTCATGCGGGCTTGAGCCTGGAATGCGGCCGCCGGAGGCGAAGCCTGGAATGACGATGCGGCCGTCGGCATTGACGACGCCTAAAGAGGAGAGGGCCTTCATCATCATCTGCCGCATGATGATCTGGCTGAGCCAGGAGAGGGTGGACTGGGCAAAGTCGCGGAATGCTTCCTTGGCGGATTTGGTGCCCGCGACAACGCCAGCGAAGGCGTCGCCCAGGCCATCGCCGAGCCTGTCGGCCAGACCCTCGCCGATCTCAATCATCAGCTCGGCATCGGTCTTCATCTTGCTCATGGCGGTGCGGACGCCGAGTTGCAGGGCCGCGCCCATGTCGTTGCCGGAGGCGATCATCCGCTGCTGGAATTCCGCCTCTTCCATGAGGCCGAGACGGTAGGCGGCAGACACGGCAGCGCGGTACTGCTGCACCGATTCCGCTCCCAGGCGCCAGCTCTGCTCGATGGCGGCAAGCCGGGCGCGGGCAATGCTCCGCTCGCCATCCAGTTCGGCGCGGGAGGCGGCGAGCTTCTGGTTGTTCAGCTCCTCTTCCGCCCGCATGACATTGGCCGGGTCCACGCCGGGCAATGAGCGCAGAGCGTCAAGCTCTGCCTTTTTCAAGGCGATCCGCTCGGCGCTGATCCGGCGCTCGATGGCAAGCTCCGCCTCGGCGCGGGCAATGGCCGTGGGCAGCCTTGATGCTTCGAGCTTCTCCTCTTCCATGGCCAGGATGCGTTCCGCAGAGGCGAAGCGGAGCCTTTCCTCGTGCAGCTTGCGGTCGGAGGCGGCCTGTTCCTCGGCAGCCTTGCGCTCGGCAAGCACTCCCTCCCGGAGGAGGTCGAGGCGTTGCCGTTGCAGGCCAAGGCTTTTCTGGAGGATCTCCTGTCTGGTCGCTTCGGCCTTGGCGTTTGCCTCGGCGTTGTTCGGGCTGTTTCCCGGGATGAGGGAGGCGAGCTCCTTGTATCTGGCGATCTCCAGATCCAGGATGGCGAGCTTGTCCGCCCGCTCCTTGCGCTCAAGCTGCAAGGAGCGGGCGGCTTTGGTCGCGGTGAGGTCCTGGGCTTCGGCAAGGGCGAGCTGTTCTGCGGAGGCCGCGAGGGCAGCCTCTGCCGAGGCCGTGGCTATTTCCTTCTGGATGGCGGCCTGACGGGTCTCGAACTTCTGCCACAGCTCGCCGAGGACCCTCTCCTGCTTGTCAGCCTCGCTCTTTATTTTTCTGGTGACTTCTTCCTCGGCCGATGTTCTGGTTTCGGCGCCGAGCTTGGCCGCGCGGCCCACCTCGGCGAACATCTCGCCATAGATGCGGTCCACCTGCTCCATCTGGCGTTTCACCTCAGCGGTGTCGCCGCCGGTGGTCCAGGCCCAGGCCAGTTTCACCCGCAGCCATGCCTTTTCTAGGCCTCCGGCCATGGCGATTCCCGCCTTTTGCACGATCTCGACCTTGTTGAGCCAGGTGCCGATCTCCCAGCCGGCAGCCCCGGCGGCCGCGACGGCTCCCAATCCGCCAAGCACTCCTTTGAGCCCCGCCGCCTTGATGGTGGTCAGGCTGATTTCCGTCCGGATGATCGCCAGGACAGCGGGGAGCCTCTGGAGCGCGACAACTGAGTCGCCGGCCATGGAAACCATGGCCATCCTGAGTATCCCGGCCAGCTTGGTAAGCTGGCCGAAGACCAGAAATCCGGTTCCCATGGTGAAGAGGCCGGCGGAGAGCTTCGGGAAGGCGGCTGACATGTCCGCCAGCACCCGGATGAGGGCGGTGATCGGGGTGAGCACCGCTTTTATCGCGGGCAGGAATACGGTGCCGAGGTTGATCCCAGCCTCGCTCACCGCGTTTTTGAGAAGCTGGAGCTGGTTTTCGGTGGTGGCGGCCCTGGCGGCAAACTCTTTTTCCATGGCCCCGGAGAACTTGCTGGTGTCCGCAACCTGGGAAAGCGCCTCCTTGTATGCCTTGAGCCCACCGACCAAAACGGCGATGTCGTCCTGCTGCTCGCGACCGAACAAGGCGGTGAGGGTGTTGGCCCGTTCAGACCCGGAAAGCATGGACAGGGATTCAAGCAGGCCGCTGACTGCCTCCTGCGGGCCGGCCTGTATATCTGCCGCCATTTTCTCGGCGCTGGTGCCGATGGCTGCAAGCGCTGCCTGGAAGTCTTCCCCTTGCGACTCGGCGGTCTGCATCCGGTTGAGGAGGGCGTTGATGCCGGTGGCCGCGACTTCCGGCGTCTTGCCCAGCGAGAGCATCGCCGCGGCCAGGGCGGCGGTTTGCTCGCGGGCCAGGCCGAACTGGCGGGCAGAGCCGCCGACCCGGAGCAGGACCTCGACGATCTCCTTTTCCTTGGCGGCCGTGGTGTTGCCAAGCTGGTTGATGGCATCGCCGAAACTCCCCATCTCTTCCATGCCGAGAGAGAATACGTTCTTCAGCTTGCCGATGCTCTGCCCCGCCTCATCGGCGGACATGCCGAACGCCGTGGCCATCTTGGCGGTAAGCGCGGTAAACTCCGCGATGTCATCGGCGGCGATGCCGAGCTGGCCGCCTGCCGCGGCAATCCCGGCCAGCTCGGTGGCGGCCAGGGGAATATCCCTGGTCAGACCGAGAACCTGCTGCCTGAGAGCGGCAAATGCTTGCGGGGTAGCATCCACAGTCTTGCGCACATCGGCCATCGCAGACTCGAACTGCATGGCGCCGCGCACGGCCAGGCCGAACCCGACCCCGGCGGCGGCGATCTCCAGCAGGCCGCCCCTGGCTTCCATCAGGGCGGAGCGCCAGCCGTTGGTCTGGGCGGTAAGCTCTTCTATCTTCCCGCCCATGGCCACCTTGGCCTGGGCCAACTCGGCCAGGGAGAGTTTGCCGGAGGAGGCGAGGGTGGCGTAAGCCTGCCGGACCTGGCCTATCTTGGCGGCGATTTCTGCGTGCGGCACAACCCCCAGCACCTCGCGGGCCTGAGCCTGCCTGGCCAGGGCGGAGAACTCTTTCTTGGCGGTTTCCAGATTGCCGCGCAGTTGTTTCTGCGCTTCGCTCAGGTGCTTGGTGGAAACCCCGGCCTGGCCGAGGGAGGTCCGCAGCCGCTGCAACTCCATCTGCTGGGCGGCATAGGCATCCTTGAGCTTCCCGGCCTCGATCTTGGCCCGCTCGAACTCCTTGACCGTCTGGTTGTCTGTCTTTCTGTCGCCGGTGGGCGCCTTGACAGCGGCAGCCAGGGACGAGGCCTTTTTCGCCGCCTCCTGGTACGCTGCTCCTGTGGCGTCAACACGTTGCTTGAGTTCGGCAAAGCCCTTGATCCCGGCCAGAGTTTTGCTGATCTCTCCGGCCTGCTGGTCGAACTCGGCGACGACCTTGGCCAGGCCGGTCTTGACAGCGGCGGACTCAACGCCTAGAGTGATATTGAAGCTCAGAGGGGACTTGGCCATGATGGCTCCTGTCGCATATCAAAAAAACTTGGTGCCACTCTTGCTTGCGGTGGTGGTGGTTGTTGCCGCCGTCACCCCGCAAGGTCGCGAGATGGCAGGGGTTGTTTTTTTCTCGGCCCCGCTACTGCTCGTCGCCATCGCGGTGGCGACCCTGGCGCTGGGGCGGCCCGGGTTGATTTTTTCCACCCTGCTTGCCGCCTTTTCCTTGCTTGCCGCCTGCTTCAAAATCGTTTTTCCTTGAGCTCTTCCAAGGCAAGCACCAAAAACGACCAGCCGTAATCAGCCGCGCCATGATGCCCGGCCATGATCAGTCCGCAGACGGCCCGGCGAAGGTTGACTCGCTCATCTTCTCGCCCACCCCGACAAGCCGGATGAGCAGGTTGGACAAAAAACCGTTGACCTCGATCACCGCGTCCCAAAGCTCGCGAAGTTCGCTGGGCGTGATATCGCCGGAAAGATCATCCGCTGTCAGGCCGGTGCTGGCCGTCACCGCCTCCACCGGGAAATGATCTCCCATGAGGAGCTCGGCCGGGTGAATCTGGCGGCTGTGGTCTATCCCCCCCATGATCTGGTCGATCTGGCGGGCGGTCAGTTCCCGCACGGTTATTGCCCTCTCGCCAATCATGACCTCTTTCTCTTTTCTCATCTGGATTCCTTCTTGTCGCGGCGGCGCCGGGGTGAGCCGGAACCGCCGCGCTTAGCTGTTAAAAGATCAGATCACCTCAAACGGCCAGGACTTTCCGGTCGGGGTGAGCAGGTCACCCTCGAAGACGATCTGGGCGAAATCCTCGGCAAGGAAGTCGACGGCGGACGAGGGCCGGAGTTGGGCGGCAAAGACGTTGACCAGTACCGGCTTCCCATCGTAGTCGTTCTTGCCGTCCAGCTTGAGGGCGGCCTTCACCACCGGCTGGGTGGCGCCGGTGATCTTGTAGCCGCTCTCGGCTGCCCAGGTGTAATCGACAAGCAGGCTTTCCCCCTCGGTGATGGATCCGGAAACCAGGATCTCGATCAGGCCAAGGCGGTCATGCACGACATAATCGGTCCCAGCCACATAGGTGGTGATGCCGGTCGCGTCGGTGACGGTAACGGCGGAGATGTTGGCATGGGCCAGCTCCACCATCTTGCCGAGCTTGGCGGAAATTGCCTCGTTGGTGATGCTGCCGCCGGCACCGGTGCGCTCGACAGCGGAGCCGAGGAACACGGCGGCCAAAACGTCCTTGTCGATCTGGTCCAGGGTGATGCCGATGGTGGAGCCGGTGATCCGGGTCACCGAGGCCAGGGTCTGCCCGAAGTTGTCACGGCCCCGGGCCAGCTGCTTCTTTGTCTCGCTGTCCACCTTGAGCTCGAATTTCGTGGCGTTGCCGACCTTGACAAAGCCCTGGCTGCTGCCGTCCGCGGCGAGGCGGTCCATGTAGAGGTCGCCACCGCCGATAAAGCTCATCAATCCTGTATCCATGTCAGTCTCCTTTTTCTTTTTGGTGCTGGCTTATGCCGCCGGCCGGTCAAATTCCAGCTCGATGGTCACATAGTAAAACGGGTGGGGCTGGCTGAAGTCTTCGCCATCGCCCATCCGCCACTGGATGGGGAAGAAGAGCACCCAGGGGGAAAAGCTGCGGTCCGCTGAGATGTTGAGCAGCCGGTCGGCCAGATCATGCACGGCGGCAACGCCAGCATCGATCTCCGCGTCGGCGCTGATGGCAACCCCACAGATCATGAGGATCTTCGCCTTGGTCTTACCGCGCTCCTTGCTGCCGGCCGCCGGCCGGATCACCACAAAGGGAAAGTCAGCCGGATTGGCCAGATCGCTGCGCTTGGGAGGCAGGGCCCCCAGATAGATAGCCGGCGACTTGCCGCCGTCCGGCGTATAGTAGGAGGAGCCGGCGACCAGCTCCGCAGCCCTGGCCGCGATCTTGACAAGCAATTCGTTCATCGAACCCCCATTTGCTTGAGGACGAAATCCGCCTCGTGCTGCATGTTTTTATCGAGGCGGTCATGGAGGAGAACGCGGAAATCGCTCTCGAATTGTTCGCTGGTTAAGAGCTTGACAATGGAGGGACCGTAAACCTGTCGGAATGCCTCTTTACGGCCGCCAAACCCTGCCTTTCCGGAACGCATGTAGATTCCAACCGTGCCGCGCTGCGGCATCCTGGCGACAAATGCTCCTGGAATTTTGGCACGGCCCCTGTCCCGCCGAATCAAGACGCTGGCGCCGATCTTCGGGCCATAGCCACCGCCCCTGGTCCGGTAGGTCGAGGTGCCGGCTCCGGCTTTGAGCTTCGGCAGGCCGCTGAAACGGATAATCGGCACACCGGCTGGACCTCTGGCCGTAAGCCATGCCTCCAGGCTGCCCTTGTGCGCCTTTCTCGCCCGCAATGCCTCTTTTACCTCACCAGCTCGTATGTTGTACTTCTCGCGAAGGATGGCAGCCGCGTCAGTCTTGCCACCGAGAATCGTTTTGTTGAGCGCCCTTACCGAGGCTGTAACCAACCCCCCAGGCACCATGCGCAGGAAGTCCATGAGCCCCCCACGCCCCATGTCGTAACTGACATAAAAAAGGCCCTTGAGAGAACTTCTTGATTCCTTGTATCCCATCAAGATCATGCGATGTTCCTTTCAATCTCGATGACTACCACGCTGCCTGGATAGACGTTTGCCACAAACCAACCAGCGTCCTTGTAGATGACCATCTGATTGGGGACAGGCACCTCTGCCAGATCGCCGGCGGCCACAAAGAGCCGCATCCTCTCGATGTTGTATCCTTCCGGCCCGTGCTTGGCCGGCTCATAGGCGATTGGCTCGGCCACCAGGTTGATGGTGGCGCCCATGAATTCGGCGGCCGCGCCGAACTCCGCCGGGTTGACAAAGAGCGCGGCATCAGCGGCGAGCTGCTCGGCAAAGGTCATGGCCAGAACCCTCCCTCACTTTCCCGCTGACAATCGAGGCAGAGCTGGACTCCCGGCATGGCCTCGCGGCGGCGCTGGGGGATGGGCTCCCCGCATTCCCGGCATTCCGCCGCCGATGGCGCACTCGGCTCCGCCATCCTTGCGCCGGCAATGGCTCTGGCGAGGTGCGCCTCGTTGATCTTCTGGGCCTGATCGCCAAAATCCATCCCTTACTCCTCGCTATAAGGGGGCATGGCTGCCATGCCCCCTTCCTGGGTCACGTTTTAGGCGTTGAGCTTGACCTGGACGGTGGTGGCGCCGGCCCCGGCCGCCGCGAACACATACCCGGCCAGGGTGTTTGCCGTGGCGGTGATGGTGATGTTTTTAGCGGTGTCGTCCCAATAGACTTCCGTCCCCACCGCGCTCATGTCATCGGTGGAGAGCTTGGGCAACTCCCAGACCTCGGCCATCGCAAGCTGGCCTTTGGCGCCGGCTGCGATGTCGCCAAAGGCCACGCCGATCCGGCTGCCGACTTTGACCACCTGGCCGCTGACGATGGCGGCGCCGGTGCTGTTGGTGTATTCCAGGGCCGCGCCGGGCTGGATATGATTTTGTGCCATTTTTATCTCCTTTTCAGAGGGTAGTTTCTCGCCAAGGGGCCCGGAGTCCGGGCCCCGTTAGGTCAGTGATTACTCGCCTGGGTTCTTGACAATGCCCACATGGCTCATGATTCCGGCCCCAAAATCGTGGCGGACCTTGATGGCCAGGGCATCGGAGGAAAATTCGATCTCCTCCTCGATGTATGGCATCTCCTCGCCTTCCAGATAGGCAACCTCGATGACCGGCGCCTGGCTGGGGCTGGCGATGATGTACCAGGCCTTGGTGGAACTATCGGAGAGCCGCGGCTCGGCAATGGGGATCAGCTTGCCGGCCCAGGGGTTCATGACGCCGGAGGACATGGACGCCTCGGGCAGCGCCATGGAGCGGAGCAGGATCTCGCTGTCGGTTTCCTGCTCGACCGGGACCAGGGCAAATGCCGGGCTGAGATCCAGGGTTTCGCCGGCCAAGCCTTTCTGCTTGCGCATGATGGTGCGGGCGCTGGAGAGGTTTCCGGAGTTGATGGTCCCGAGCATGGCCGGGGTGGCCTCGAGGTTGTTGTGGTCGGCGTGGAAAAGGGTCTTGCCGTCCGCCATCACCGGGTTGCCGGTGATCAGGCTCCAGACGACATCCGATTCCATGCGGCGGCCGGCATTGCCGAACAGCACCGGAATGCGGACAAAGGCCCGCAGATCATCGTTGATGATCATGGTGCGGGTGAGCTTCACGGTGCGGCCCTTGGTAACGACCCGGTACTTTTCCTGCTTGTCCGAGAAGCCGGCGGTCTTGTATTCGCCATTCTGATCCAGGTCCAGGAGATCGGGAGAACCGGAGAGCTGGACCCCGTAGATGTCCTTGAAATCGGAGGCGCTGGTCACTGTGACCATGGGCCGCCAGGTGGCCGGCGCTTCGCTGTATGCCGCAATCAGCCGGCGGCCTGCCACGTTCGACATCAGGGAGGGGAAATCGCTGGAACTGGCAGGGGAGAGGGCGCGGCCGGCGAGCTCGCGCTTGCTCATGCCACGGGTGCGGACGCCGGAGCGCTCCAGGGATTCGCGGGCGACATCGAGAAGGGACATGCCCCGGAAATCATTGGCGCCCGGGGCCGGCTTTTCGATCCGCATGCCGGATCTCTGCAGCATGCCGTCGACGGCGGCGGCGCGGAACTTCTCCCCGCCCTCGGTCCCGACCTCAAAGCCGCTGGCGCCGCCGGCGCCGAGGGCGGGACCGCGCTCCTTGAGCTTGGCGATGATCTGGGCGCGAGCGGCATCAACGGAAACTCCGGAAGAAACCAGGCTGCGGCCGAGCTCATAATCCAGACCGGCGGCGGCAACGGCATCATGGATCTCCTGGGCGCGGGCGCGCTCATCGGCCATAGCCTTGTCAGTGATGGCGCGGACATCAGCGGCGGTCATCGCCCGGGACGGCTCCGCAGGCGCTCCGGCACCATCGTCGAGATTCTCGGCCCGATGACCACAATCGCAGCGCTGGCCATCCCAATCCTTTCCACACTTCGGACATTTTTTCATTTCAGTTTCTCCTTGTCTTTGATGGTCGACGGCGTCTTGCGCCGGACCACTTACCAGAGCCCGCACTTTCGCCAGGCTGTCTGCACCTATGGGGACCAGGCTCAGCTCCCGCAATTCCCAGCGGGTGGAAACCTTCACCGGTCCCTCGTATTCTTTGCCGCCAATGATCTGCTTTTGCCCCTCCGGCACAAAATAGGCCTCTGTCACCCGGTAGCCGACACTCACATCGGTGATGTGTCCCTCACTTACTTTCGTGGCGGCGTCCTGGCCCTGCCGCACCGAGGAAAAGGAAACCAGGCAATCCTTGCCGGCCAGATCCCCGATCAGAAAATCCTTGAAGTCGGCAGCCGAGCCCAGGACATCCTCGACGCTGGCCCGGCTGTGGGTATCGAGCAGGGGGACGCTGCCGGTTGCCGGGATGACCATGCCGTCCATGCGGAGGACCTCCTCCACAAAATCGTATTTGTCCCAATCCCAGACCGTGGCCGGCTGCTCGGTGGTCGCCACGAACCGGACTGAGCGGGCGGCTGTATCAAACGATTCCGGCACCACACGCATGCCGGCGGCCCTGGTGGAGAACCCAGGAGAGATCCCCAGGCGTTCGAGCTCTTTTCTGATCTGTTCTCTTGTCATGCCACCTCTCCCTTTGCCGCCGACGCATTTTGCCGGCGCAGCTCATACAGTTTTGCGAGCTTCTCCTCCTCGGTGAGGGCCTCCTCGAGGAGCTCATCCCACTCTTCGCCATTGGCCGCGGCAACCCTGGTCCGGGTAGTAGTGACGTTGGCGATTCCTGTGTCGGCGGCCTTGGAGTCCTTGAGCGGATCCACCCAGTGCCAGCCAGGATCCTGCCAGGACACGGCCTCATGGGCAGGGAGCTTGTTGACCGCATAGTCGCGGAGCTCCGGCAGCAGGCCGGCAACGAAGGCGGCCTCGATGAACCAGGCCCATACCTTGTCGTTGAGCTTCTCGTTGAGGAAACCCTGCTGGCCACGGTAGGAGAGGCGCTCCTCCAGCGAGGCCGACCGGGCCGATGAGTATGAGGCCGATGAGTAGTCGTTGGAGTACGCCTCATAGCTCATGCCGGTGCCGGTGGATTGCCCACGGACGGAATCCCTGATAAACGGCTCGAACTGGGTCCCGGGCCGGTTGTGGCTGGCGACCTGGATCTCGGTATCTCTCGGCAGGCGCTGGATGCGTCCTGCCTCGATAAAGTCCGGCAGCTTCGGATCCGGCTCAGTGCCGCCCGGCCTGGCCATCTGCGAGTTGCCGGGGATGCCGATGCCCGCCCCTCCGCCATAGCTGGGCGCGGAGGACTTGATGAAAATGCCGAAAGCGGCTGCCAGCTTGGCGCCTATGCGCTCGTATGTTTTATAGTCCGAGAGATCATAGGCCTCGATGAGGATGGCGGCCAGCCAGGAGATGCCCCGGGTCTGGCTGGCTCGGCGCTTGTCGAAAATGTGGGTGATATCCTCGGCCGGAATGCGGCGCGAGGAGCCGAGTGCGCCCAGGTTTTGATAGTCTCCTGGGTGCTTCTCGTAGAGGTGATAGGCCACCGGCTTGCCGGTTTCGGCGGAAAACTCGATGCCCCGGCGGGCGATGTTGCCGTTGTCGAGCTGGCCGTCCACCATGCCGTCCAGGTGGTCGCACTCGATGATCTCCAGCCGCAACGGGACAATGCCCTTCAGCGACCAATCCCAGACGCGATGGATCAGGACCTCGCCGTCAACCCAGAGGTGGCGCAGGACCAGGCGCTGGATTGCGTAGAACGAATTATGGCCGGTTATGTCCGCATAGCGGACCCAGCGAGACCAGAGATCACGCTCGATTTTCTTGTTGAGCTTCTGGTCCTGCTTGCCATTCGGCAGCCTGATCCTGGCTTGGGGAGGGATGCCCCGGCGCACAACATTGTTGCAGATCTTCTCGAGGCCGCCGGCGATATAGGCATTGTTCTGGGCCTGATCGCGGGCGCGGGCCATGACATACCTGTGGCCGCGCTTGATCTCGGAGTCGGCGCTCCGGTTCGTGGGGCGCCAGTTCTGATTTGGCCCGGTGAGCTCGCCGGCCACATAGGTCCTCAAAAAATCTCGCGCCTCACGGTATGAGATGGCCCGGCCTGGAGAGAATACCCCCACCACTCCGGCCACCAGGGCGGTCATGGAATCATAGGCTTTGGCCTTGAGGTCGGCAGGCATCAGCGGCGCCCACCGAAAATGGTGGTGGAAAAGGCGAATCCGCCATCCTGGCGGATGGCGGCCAGCTCATGCCTGATGCGGCTGATCTCATCCTGGACCTCTTTCAGGTTGGCCCGGGTGAGCTGCCGGGTCCCGACCGAATAGGACTGGCTGATGAGGATGGCGCTTTCGGCCTCGAGATAGAGTGCCAGGCGAGCTTGTAATTCTGCTTCCGTCATGCAAGCAGAATACGTGGTGCGGGTGGGGAAAAACAGGGGGTGTGTACTACTGGTAGTATACTACTATTTTAGCCACCGCAAAATGTTGGAGCGGACCGGCAACCACTCCGCTTGCCGGTCACTACATCATATCCATTGGGCTGAGGATAGCATCGCGGCTCACCACATGGGTGTATATCTGAGTGGTGGACAGATCCTTGTGTCCAAGCAGCTCCTGGATGGTGCGGATGTCGCGGCCGGCCTCAAGCAAATGGGTGGCGAATGAGTGCCGCATGGTATGGCAGCCACAGCGTTTGGTGATCTTCGCCGCGAGGGCAGCCTGATGGATTGCCTTTTGGAGCGCGGTCTCGTGCAGGTGGTGGCGTTTGATCTTCCCGGAGAGCGGATCAACCGCCCGCTGCCGGGCCGGAAAAACGTAGAACCATCCCCAAGAGTAAGGGGCGAGCTGGAATTTCCTGGCCAGGGCCGGCTCCATGGAACAGGGAATGCGGCCGGCCCGGTCCTGCTGGTGGAGGCGCTCTACCGCGGCCAGGTGGCGTTGCAGCTCGCCGACGATTGCCCCTGGAAGCGGGACCACACGGTCCTTGTTGCCCTTGCCCAGCCGGACTACAATTTGCCGACGGTCGAAATCAACGTCCTGCACTCGCAAGCGCAGGGCCTCCATGAGCCGCAGGCCGGAGCCGTAGAGCAGCGAGGCGATCAGCCAATGCTGGCCGCTCATCTTTCCGAGCAACCGCTTTACCTCCTCGCGTGACAGCACCACCGGCAGGCGTCTGGTGCGCTTGGCCCGCATGGCATCGATGTTGCCAAGGGGCCGCTCCAGTACGTCACGATAGAGAAAGAGCAGGGCGTTGAATGCCAGGTTCTGTGTGCTGGCAGACACGCCTCGGTTGACCGCCAGGTGGGTGAGGAAGGCGGTGACCTCTGTCTCGCCCATGTCCCGCGGGTGGCGCTTGTCCTTGAAAAAATGGCAGAAGGCGACAATGTAGTGCCAGTATGACTGCTCTGTACGGAGGGAAAGGTGGCGCCGCCGGCAGACATCGTGGACCATGGCCTTGAGGCGCGGCTGTGGTGCTGTGACGATCGGCGTGGTTTGCTGTTGTGCCTGATTCATGCCATTCCCCTCCATTGTTGCCGTTGCAGGTTTATTTCCGTGTAAGAGCGCATGGCTTAGACTGCTGGCGCGGCTGCCTATCGGTGGTTAGATTTTACGGCACCGGCCAAGGGCAGCGGCCCGAATAAAAGATGACACATCCTCTCCAGCCTGTTCCGCTGCCGCCCTGACCTCCTCAATCTCACCCGCTGTCCAGCGTATTTTTATCGCTACCCGGCGGGCGTTCTCTTTGAGTGAGCCGGCGGGCTTCCCCCGGCTCCTTTTGCCCACATCGTTCATTCAGGTTTCTCGCCAGTTGCAAAATATAAAGCCAGACCCTGCTCCACTTCATGACCGCATTTTTTTGCAAATTCCTGCGCCTCGGTAACAGGATCATTTGCAAAATTAGGGTCATTTGACATTTCGATCGCCTCTAAAATCTGCTCTTTGGTCTTGTCGTTCATGGTCGTATCTCCTTTTGAGTGTCGGGCGTTATTGCCCTTTGTTAAATATACTGTACACCCAAAATAATACAATGTCAAACATTATTTTGTACCCCCAACAAAATAAAATCTAACCAGTCAGGTCAGCCGACCGCGTGGAGCTGCCGATTTTTTTTCTGCACCTTCAGTGGCGCGGTCGGCTGCCTTTTATCGTTGTGTTGCTAAAGAAGTTCAACAGTTCCAATTATTTTATATTTGTGCTTGTTGAAGTCCCCGTACATCGAGACAACTTCACCATGCTCTTTCAACCCACGTTCAATTTTCATCGACTCCCACTTCATACCAAGATTGAAAGCGAAGATAATCACAATGATCATCATTGTAAAATGTACCATAAATCACCTTTCGAGTTCGGCAACACAACCAGTCAATTAACCGGATGCGAAGACCTTGGCGGTCTCGCATCCTTCCTCCGGTGGCGCACCGGTTATTTCAATCGTTATGATGCCTTCGCGGCCCTACCGGGAAGCCCGGCCAGAGCATCCCAATCTTTCTGTGTCGGGGCGTTCCCAATCTGCGAGATGCGCCGAGGGGATACTCCCCATCTTTTTGCCAGTTCCTGTGCCGTCCAGCCCTTCTCTCGGAGCCGTTTTACAAACTCAGTCATGCGCGGCCTCCGGGCACCGCCCAGGGGTGCATGGGCCGAAAACCAGCGCAGAGCCACCGCTCCCAATCCATCGAAGGCCGCCAGCTCGTTTTGCTCCTTCACTCCAATGTTCCGGCAACTTCAAAATACACCGAGGGGAGGGTGTGCAAATCTCAACCCGGAGAGCATTCCGCTGCAACGGCAATTTCAGGTCTTCTACAAGGTGTGGGCAGCTCATGCCCACACCTCCGCAGGCCGGTTGGCCTGGAAAACCGGCACGAAGGAGGCCGGGGTGTAGTCCCTGGCCTTGTTGCGCCACCCGAAGTAATCCCGGGTGCGGAAACCAAAAAGAAGGGCACCGTCAGCGGTGCGGGCCTCAACGGCGATCTCGCCGTCAGAGAAGGTGTTGTCGGTGATGTAAGCGTATTCCATGGCGTCCTCCGTGGTGGTTGGCTTTATCGCCCGTTGTTAAGAACAGAATAGCAATATCTTTCTATCTTGTCAAGCGATAATCGAAATATTTTTCTATTTTCTCGCCACCTCCACCACGGCGTCATAACAAGCGGGTCAACTTGACGCCGGGAAACGCTGCCCTCTGTCGCTCGGCCAAGGGCGGCGCAAGTTACCCTTGAGCGTTATGCAGATAGAGCCGAATCATAAAACGGCTTCGGGATCTCCATTACTGTCTCGATCCAGCCGTTTTGTATCGCCATATACTCAGCCTCTGCCATGCCCTCGGAATACAGGCTCTCGACAGTCTCATCCCAAATCACATGGTTGTCGTCTATGCGCTCCATCAACTCCATGTAATAGGCCAATCGATGGCACACCAAAAAAAAATCTAGCGGCATCTCCTTTGTCGGGGATATCACTATCGTCTCTATTGGTGCCTGCCAGAGCTTGAGTTGCTGCATAACCCATCACCCCACCGGACCGCGAGTCCGGTAGCGTTTTATGGCCAGTTCCCGGCGCGGTCCGGTGGCCTCAACCGTTATAATTCTAATTTAGCGAGTTCAATTTGCTGCAACAAAAACGAAACGCGGAGCAGTTTTGACCTCATGTCATTCAATATTTCCAGGGTTTCATGTGGCGTTAAGTCCTCATATTCACAAGGCTGGCCTTTATCGTGGTTGTGCTTGCACACTGTCAGCCCGGAGTCTGTTGCCTCAAAGTCCCATCTTGCGTATTTCATAAGTTTCTCCCGTATTGATCGAGCCGCCACTTGTCTGATTCGTCGTTGAGTAAATCTTTGATTTCTTGAATATCGTCATGTGTCAGCATATATCCTCTTATGTGGTCAAATCATCTTCAAGTTCTTTGGCAAATTTAGGGTTGCAAATTTCGCACCCATCACCGCTTAACTTGTGATGCAATTTCTTGCATAGGCACCCATAAGGCCCAATAGCGCGGCCCTCGCGGTTATAACAACGTCTTTACCACTCTTCGCAGTCAATCCACCGCATATCTTTGCTACTCTTTTTAGCCCGTTACCCATTGGGGAAACCTCCTTTTCTGCAGAGACTAACTATAACTTATTTCAATCGTTAGCAGGTGCTATACCCACACTTCGGACACTTAAGGCAACTGATTAACCGTCCAGGGCCACCAGGGGAGAGTGTAACGACAGAACCACCTGGAAAATCGGCTATGCCAGTATATGTCTGCACTATCGCTTTTCCAGGGAGCATAACGCCCCCGCATCTTCTGCACCTCATCCGATCACCCTTCCTTTCTATGCTTATGGCGCTATCTTCCTGATTATGCGGCCACCTGTACAGAATAGGCAGAAACCAATTCTGCCTATCACTATGTTAGCCTTACTTGTCTCCAGTGATGAACTCATACTGTTCAAGGGTTGTTCTCATGAATGTTGTAGAGCATCGTGGGAGCAATTCAATAGACTCCCTCAACGCATCTGCCATTGACTTTAATAGTGTTTCCTGCTCTTTCATGCTTGCCTCTAAAATTTTGATAACCGCCTTGTATCTGTCGACTTCATTCATTGCCCGCCACCCCTTGAGTCAATTAACACCTCGGCCACAAAACAATCGCCACCGTCATTCACAACAAGATCGGCAATTATTCCAGTGTCATCAGCAACGGTGATGACAATATCATTCCCCAGTTTAAAAATGTCCTGCGCCGATTCGTGGTTAAGGGCATCGAGGACCAGCTTAACCAGGTCAATGTCACACGAAAACAGCCGCTTCCTGAACAGAACATTGTTCACAGCGCAACTTGGTTGCGGCACGGCGTCAAAAGACCCGCATCTGGGGCAAGACATATCACCAACCTTTATTTCCATCCCACACTTGCAATTCATAGTTGTCACCAAATTAAAATTACCGGCTAACCAGTCACTTAAGCGGACTGGAATAAGCGCGGCGGCCTTCGGTGTTGCTTTGTAGGCCAGCCGCTTAGTTCAATCGTCCCGCGGACTCGATCTGCTTTTCAGGGTCTGGGGTGATCCACAGCAGTTCAACTCCCGGCTTAACGATCTTCATTTGTCTGTCTCCTTTTTACGGCTCGCTTCAGAATCAAGTACCCAACCAGATCGAGCTCTGTATCATCGCCTTGGTACTCCTTGCCCCGCGCCAGCCGGCTCAGCTTGTCGTCAATCCTGACGTTGATCTGCTCCAGGGCATCGACCTTTGAGAAGATCCGGACAGGTTCCGCGGCGGAGTTGCCATAGGCCCGATTTTTTTCAAGCAAAAACGCTTTGATTTCGTCGCATACCTCCCGAATGACGGCTTCCATAATCCTATTCCTCCAAAAATCCTATATTCTCCGGATATTCTCCGACCTCGATCCAAGCCCGGACGGGGCAGACCTTGCAGTGTCCCCTCTCCATGGCGGCGACCATGACGGTCAGGCGGTCGTCATTGCTTGCCTCGCAGAAGGCGGAGAATCTCGCCTTGTTTCTGAACATCGTCTTGTCGGTCACCCCAGGCGCCTGCGCCCGCAGGCACACGTAACGCTCCGGCGCGAACTTTCGAGGCAGGTACTTGCGCCGGCTCGCCAGGGAGCCGGCGGTGTTGCAGCGCCGGCATTCGCTTTTGTGCCGCCCGGAACGCAGCTCAAAATAAAACTCGGCCTCCGGCTTGACCTCGCCGCAGACGCGACACTTCTTCGTCTTGGTCGTCTTACTCACCGGCGGTGTCCTCCTCGATACTCTTGATGGAGATCCTCATCTGCGACAACGCACACTTTTGATTGCGGCAGAGGTGGAAGCGGATCCGCAGATTGCCATCCCATTTCCTGGTCGCATACGGCTTTGCCCTGGTCGCGCAGTATGGACAAAGGGCGCCCTGGCGCGGGGAATACACCACCCCGTTATCCGCCTGGCGCTTTGCGTTGACAATCATGGCGCTGATCCCATCGATCATTCGCGGTTCTCCTTCATGTTCCAGGGCCGAACAGGACGCGGCCTCCGGTGTACGGGTTGACAACAGTCCCAGCCTCGGCCGGCGGCGCTTGTGGCTGCTCCTCCGGCCGCTGCCAGTATTTGATCTCAAGCACCTCGGCGGCGATCAGGCATAAAACAGAGCAATCCCAGTAATGGTTTGCCTTGCCCTTTGGGCAGATCCAGAGTCCGCGCTCATCGACGCTTTCGGCGCAGAGCTGGCGGGCGTACTCCTCGCTGGCGCCGCTGTGCAGATGCCAGGCCCCTGGATCCGTCGGCGAGATCTGCAGCTTGCTTGCCAGGGCAAACTTGAAGTGGGTGACATCGGTGTGGAGGAGCATGACGCCGCCGGGAATCTGCTTGTTGGTCCCCGGGTAACAATCTATTTTCGCCCAGGAGAGTGGAGAGGTCTTGCGCTGGGCCCCCTTGGCAGGCACCACCCGGCCGGCCCAGCGCCTGCTGAAATCGTAGACCTCGCTGGTCCGATGGCCCATGGCGTCATGAAGCGCCAGGTGAACCGGATACACCGTCCCACCGGCGTCCTTGTACTGGCTCTCGAAGAGCACCTTTTCGAGAGCCTCGAACGAGTTGACCTTGCCGGCCCTGATCTGCCATGTCTCCTGGATGAGCCCCCAGCCGACGGCCCGGATCTCGTAATAGAATCCATCGTCCTGGGTGTCCACCCCGGCGACCAGGGCGGCTACCTGGCCACCACCAGGGACCAGGCCCTCGGGCCGCTCATCGCGCAAGGCAAGGATGGCATCTTCCTCGCGCATTTGCTCATAGTCGGTCCAGGGCTCCGCCTTGTATGAATTCATGAAATCCTTGAGGGCGGTCTTGTCGCCCTGACCCTTGATGAATGCGGCAGCGCACTCCGAAAGGCTCACGAACCTGGAGAGCCAGGCCGGGACATGGAATCCGATCTTTTGCGGGGCCTCGGCCTTGAGGTAATCAAAGAGCCGGCGGCCGTCATTGACGGCAAACCATTCCCCAGCCGCCACCGCCTTATCTCTGGCGTGATCATCCCAGCGGGCCTGGCAGCTCCCGCAGGAATACCAGGCCAGGAGGCGGGACTCGATGAGGGCATGGTCGCGCTCATCCTCCGGCCACTTGATGCCGGCTGCCGAATCGCGCTCTCCGAAAAGCATGACCTGCATGGCGCCACACTTCGGGCATTTGACCCGGTACTCAAAAATCACCTGGGCCTCCTTGGTGAGTGCCTGCCAGATCGGCCCGGCCTCGATGGTGGGCGAGCTCGCTTTCCAGATCTTGCGATTGTGGCGGAAGGTTCTGGTCCGCTTTTCCGCCAGGGCCTCGGTGCCGGCCTCCTTCCTGTTTGGCGTTTCCTTGTACTTGTCGAGCTCATCGAGCTTGAGATACCGGATGGAGTCATTGGAGAGGCTCGACGCGGAGCCTGCCCATCCCATATACAGAACCGAGTTGATCAGCTTGATGCGCATGGTGGCCAGATCGTCATCGGCGCCGGTCATGAGCTCCGCCAGCCTGGGGCTCTTTTGAATCATCGGCTGGATGCGGTCCTGGTTGTTTTTCTTCGCCAGCGGCCTGTCCGGGTAGACATGCAGCATGGGGCCTGGGTCCATGTCCATGGCATAGGCGAAGCAGGTATCGATGGCGGCTGACTTGCCGGTCTGCGGTGCGGCGCAGACAATGATGGTCTGCACCCCAGGGGAAAAGGAGGCATCCATGATGCCGACCAGATACTGCGCTGTTGAGTTTTTCCAGCGGGCTCCCTCGAGCGGGCCGGCGGTGACCACCCGGTGGCGCTCGGCCCAGACGCTGGGGCGCACCCGCTTGCGGTGGCGGTAAACCTTGCGCTCGGCCGCCGAGAACTGGAAGCGCACCGATCCTGCCATGCCGACAGGGGAAAACGGCATCTCGCCACGGCGCACCGTTATTTTGAGCGGAACATCAAGGCGCATCGACCACCACCACCTCGAAATTGTCCAGGCTGGCAAAGCGGTTGAGGAGCTGGGCAAAGTCATCCTGGATGGCTGCGATGAGCTCTCCGGCCTTGCCCTGGTCGCCACCGACAAGCTCGATCCATTCTCCCGCCATGGTCTGGGCCAGATGATGGAGGCCGGTCTTGATCACCACGGCGCGTCCGGCAAGCTCCCGCTCGACATCCTCCCTGGGGATATATTTGCCGGTGGCCACGGACAGCTCATGGTCGAGCTTTTCGTTGCGCTTGGCCTGGTATTCAAGCTCAAGATCGAGCTTGCGCTTTTGCATGGCCTCCAGCTCGTCTGCCACCCTTTTCCCGGTGTCCTTCCTGCGCAGGAAACTTTCAGCGTACCTGTCCACGGCCTCACGGCGGTAGATGCCGTTTTTCGGCGTGAGCCGGCCCTCGGAGCAATGCTTGTAAAAATTGCTCTGGCTCGCCTGCCAGCCCTGGGCGACCAGGTACTGGTGGGCCTCTTTTTTTGTCGCGAACTCTTCCGGCCAGACGCTCATGATGCCTCTCTACCGGCCGCCAACGCGGAGCGTCTCTGGGCCGGTGTCAATTTCTTCTTGTCTTTTTGTAACCGAACCATTACATTATCTTTATGTACACGATCAAGACAACGCCGGAGTTTGACGCCTGGATCGGCGACCTGAAAGATCGCCGATCCAGGAAGAGGTTGCATATCCGTTTGCGCAAGGCGATGTGCGGAAATCTCGGGGATGTGCGGCCCGTTGGCTCCGGCGTCTTCGAGATGCGGGAGCATTTCGGCCCTGGCTGGCGCATGTACTACATCCAGCGAGGAAGCACCTTGCTTCTGATGCTGGGCGGAGGCGACAAGTCTACCCAGGCCGCAGATATTGCCAAGGCAATCAGCATTGCCGACACCGTGGAGGATTGACCCATGCCAAGGAAAATAAAGATTTCCGAGCTGCCAGAATTTGACCTGGCTGAACACATCAAGACCGAGAAAGACATTGCCGAATATCTGTCCATTGTCATGGAGGAGAATGACCCCTCCCTGCTTGCCGCCGTGCTTGGCGATATTGCCAGGGCGCGCGGAATGTCCGAGATCGCCAAGGCATCCGGCATCACCCGCGAGGCGCTGTACCGGGCGCTCCGGCCGGGAGCCCACCCGCGCTTCGACACCATCAACAGGGTCTGCAAGGCCCTTGGCTGCAAGCTGGCCGTGGTCTGAAATCATGTAAGCATCCTCTTCCCTGGTCGCGGGGCCGCCCCGCGCGGAGCGGCCCCAATTCCCGCCGCTACAGCAGCAGGTATGCTTTCAGCGCCATGGTCTGCGCGGCCTTTCCGCGCAGCACGGCGAGCTGCATGGTCAGATAGCTCTGCATGGCCTGCTGGTACAGCGCATCCCCACGGCCATGGAGCAAGGCCAAGACCTTTTCCAGGGCGGCGAAGTGGCTTGATACCTCTTTTTGTATATCCCGCCTGGCGGTTGGATTCGCCAACTTATCGAGATCGCGCCATGCCTTGCGCACCTCGCCTGCCAGCTCCGGACAGACAATCGATGCCTCATCCTCCATGCTGAACGCCACCCTCCTTGGGCTGGGCATCTCTTTCCTGAT
>DDXK01000057.1 GCA_002347185.1 Desulfobulbaceae bacterium UBA2262
AGGTCGATGGCCTTGTCCGGGAGAAAGCGGTCGGTGATGTAGCGGTTCGACAGGGTGGCCGCTGCCACGGTGGCGGAGTCCTTGATGCGCACCCCATGGTGCACTTCGTACTTCTCCTTGATGCCGCGCAGGATGGCGATGGTGTCATCCAGGGAAGGCTCCTGGACCAGGACCTGCTGGAAGCGGCGCTCCAGGGCCGCGTCCTTTTCGATATGCTTCCGGTATTCGTCCAGGGTGGTGGCGCCCACGCAGTGCAGTTCGCCGCGGGCAAGGGCGGGCTTGAGCATGTTGGAGGCGTCCATGGCCCCTTCGGCGGCGCCGGCGCCCACCAGGGTGTGGATCTCGTCGATGAAGAGAATGACCTCGCCCTCGCGCTTCTGGATCTCCTTGAGCACCGCCTTGAGCCGATCCTCGAACTCGCCCCGGTACTTGGCGCCGGCCACCAGGGCGCCAAGATCCAGGGCCAGCACCTGCTTGTTGCGCAGGCTCTCCGGCACGTCGCCGTTGACGATCCTCTGGGCCAGCCCCTCGACAATGGCGGTCTTGCCCACCCCCGGCTCGCCGATCAGGACCGGGTTGTTCTTGGTCCGACGGGAGAGCACCTGGATAACCCTCCGCACCTCGTCGTCCCGGCCGATCACCGGATCGAGCTTGCCTTGTCTGGCCACATCGGTGAGATTCCTGGCATATTTCTCCAGGGCCTGGTATTTCTCCTCGGGATTGGGGTCGGTGACCCGCTGACTGCCGCGGATGGCCACCAGGGCCTGAAGGAATTCCTCGCGACTCACTCCGCTGCGCTTCCAGGCCTGGGCCAGGGCAGACTCCCGCTCGTCGAGCATGGCGAGCACCAGATGTTCCTGGCTCACATATTCGTCCTGCATCTCCCTGGCAACCTTGAAGGCCCGGTCCAGCAGGGAGCGGAAGCGATTGGAGGCATAGATCTGGCCGGAGCCGCCGCCGCTCACCTGGGGCAGTTTTTTAAGCAGTGTCTCCATCTCCTGGCGGAGAGTCGCGGGATTGGCTCCGATCTTCTGCAGGGCCGGAACCACGACGCCATCGGTCTGTTCCAAAAGAACCAGCATGAGATGCTCGGGCTGCAACTCCTGATGGCCGCGCTCCTGGGCAAGGCTCTGGGCCGCCTGGATGGCCTCCTGGGATTTCACGGTGAATTTTTCAAACTGCATGATGCCATTCCTCCAAAAGAGAAAATTTTCTTACTGGTGCCGGTCAAGAGCTGCGCGGCGAACGCCGGTCGCCTGACTGGCAAAACCGTAAGCTCGCCCCGGCTGGCTGTCAAGGGAGGCGGCAGGCAAGGGGAATCCAGTCCTCCGGGGCAGCTCCCGCCAAAGGGCCTGCAAGCGCCCTTCCCGAGGAGCAAAAAAAATTCCGGCTTTCCGCAAAAAATACCTTCATTTCTGCTTCTCAGAAAAAAACGAGCCGGGGAAAACCAGGCCGGAAAAGCATAACAATTTGAAAATAATCCAAAACAGGAAGGAAAGAAAAGCCGGCACGAACTTTGCTTGTACTAAAGAAGAAATAAACCAAGACGCTTTCGATCCAACACAGTTAAGGAGGGGGGCATGAAAAAGAAACTTCTCATCGGACTGGCTCTGGGGGCCGGGCTTTCCGTCGCCGCGGCCACGGCCCAGGCGGCAACCATCAACCTGACCGGCACCATCCGGGACTTCAACGCCAGCCACCCGCACATGGAGGGAGCAATCGACGGGCTGGTCACCGGCCTTGTGGAATCGACCCTGGGCGCAGACGAAAATCCGGTGCGCACCACCAAGGTCACCTCTTCCATGCCGGGAGACCTCTCGCTCTTCAACCAGTGGTACAACGATGTGGCAGGGGTGAACATGGCGCAGGCCCTCACCATTACCCTGGACAGCGCCATCACCGCGGACCCGGATGTTTACACCTATACCAACAGTGCCTTCTTCCCCATCGACAACCAGCTTTTCGGCAACGAGGGCAGGAGCCACAACTATCATTTCACCTTTGAGCTGCACACCGACTTCACCTATCAGGGCGGGGAGACCTTCGCCTTCACCGGAGACGATGACCTTTGGGTCTTCATCAACGACCAGCTGGCCATCGATCTGGGCGGCGTGCATGGCGCCGTTTCCGGCAGCGTCGATCTGGATACCCTGGGCCTCACCGTGGGCGAGATCTATGATTTCGATCTCTTCTTTGCCGAACGGCATACGACCCAGTCCAACTTCCGGATCGATACCTCCATCGCCCTGCATGACAACGAGCCCGTGCCGGAGCCGTCCACCATGCTGCTCTTCGGCTCCGGCCTGGCCAGCCTCGCCGGGGCGCGGCTGAGAAAAAGAAAAGCCAGCCGGAAGTAAGAACGCCTTTTCCCTCCTTCTCCAAGGCCGGGTCGAAATGACCCGGCCTTTTCTATTTTCCCGGTCAAAAATCAGGCCGCCATCCACAGAAAGAAGAGGCGCATTGACAGCCGGGGCAACGCCCTTTACAATTGCGCACTCTTTCCTGCCTTCAGGAGTCGCAATGGCCGACAGCGCCCTTCTCATCTTCATCCTCACCTACCTCGGCGTGGCCTTGGGCCGCATCCCCGGCCTGGCCCTGGACCGGACCGGCATCGCCCTCCTGGGCGCCATCGCCATGGTGGTGAGCGGAGCGGTGCCGCTCCACTCGGCCATGGAGGCCATCGACCTGCCCACCATCATCCTCCTCTACGCCCTGATGGTCCTTTCCGCGCAATTGCGGCTGGGCGGCTTCTACACCTGGGTTGCCGGCCGCACCGTGGCCCTGCTCGCCAGCCCGCGTCTTTTCCTGCTCTGCGCCATGCTGCTGGCCGCCTTTCTCTCCGCCCTGCTGGCCAACGATATCGTCTGCCTCGCCTTCACGCCGGTGCTGACCCTGGCCAGCCTCCGCGCCGGCCTGAATCCGGTTCCTTTCCTGCTCGGCCTTGCCTGCGCGAGCAACATCGGCTCCGCAGCCACCATCATCGGCAACCCGCAGAACATGCTGATCGGCCAGGTCGGCCGCCTCGACTTCGGCGACTTTCTCCGCTGGTGCGCGCCCCCTTCCCTGCTGGCCCTGGCAGCCGCCTACGCCATCATCGCCACCATCTACCACCGCCGCTTCGCCGCGCGCCAGGCGACACAGTCCCCGACCCCGGAAGAACAATGGCCCGAATTCGATTTCCGGCAAAGCGCCAATGGCGTTGCCGCCGTCCTGATTCTGGTCGGCCTCTTCTTCACCCCGATCCCCCGCGAACTCTCCGCCATCACCGTGGCCGGCATCCTGCTCTGCAGCCGCAAAATGCACTCCCGCCGGATCCTGGAGCTGGTGGACTGGCACCTCATCACCCTCTTCTGCGCCCTCTTCATCGTGGTACACGGCATCGCCAGCCGCGACCTCCCGGCGTCTCTCCTCTCCGGCCTTGCAAAACAGGGCCTTCAACTCAACGACCTCTATGCCCTCACCGGCATCTCCACCCTGCTCAGCAACCTGGTAAGCAATGTGCCGGCCTCCATGCTGCTGGTCCGCTTCCTGGACCCGACCGCGCCCGAGCAATGGTACGCACTGGCCCTCTCCAGCACCTTTGCCGGCAACCTTTTCATCATCGGCAGCATCGCCAACCTCATCGTCGTGGAGCAGGCAAAAAAAATGGGCGTATCCCTCAGTTTCAAGGAACACGCCCGCACCGGCATCCCGGTGACCCTGGCCTCTCTGGCCATCCTCCTGCTGCTGCTCTAGCGGCCAGCCGCCTTCCCGCTCACACCTCGAAACTCTGCTGCGGCTCCGGGATCTCCACCCGGGGAAAGCCCAAATCGGCCTTGAGGCTCTCGGCCAGGGCCAGGGCCGCATCCTCCTCGCCATGCACCACAAAGGTGCGGCCCGGTTTTTTCTGCATGGCGCCGGCCCAGGCTAGCAGGCCATCCCGGTCGGCGTGGCCGCTGAAGCCGGTGAGGACCTCCACCTTGGCGCGCAAGACGAACTCCTCCCCAAAAATCTTTACCGTCTCCGCGCCCTCGACGATCCGTCTGCCCAGGGTATTGGGCGCCTGCCAGCCGGTGACCAGGATGGTATTCTTCGGGTCGCTGATCCGGTTGCGCAGGTGATGGAGGATCCGGCCTCCCTCCATCATGCCGCTGGCGCTGATGATGATCGCCGGCTCCCGCAGAAAATTGAGCTCCTTGGAATCCTGCACGGTCTGGGTATAACGCAGGGTGTCGAAGCCGAAGGGATTGCCCTGGTTGTCCCGGAGCAGAAACTCCCGGATCTCCTGATCGTAGGTCTCCGGATGCAGACGGAAGATGTCCGTCACCCGCGTGGCCAGCGGGCTGTCCACATAGATGGGCATAGCAGGGATATCGCGCTCCAGGAAGAGCTTGTGCAGGCTGTAGACCAGCTGCTGGGTCCGGCCCACGGCAAAGGCCGGAATCAGGAGCGAACCGCCGCGCCGGTAGGTTTCGTTGACGACGCGCTCAAGCTCCTTCTCCGACTCGGGGTAGGGGGGATGGAGACGGTTGCCGTAAGTGCTTTCCATGATCAGAATGTCGGCTCCCTCGCCCAGCACGGCGGGATCCTTGATGATGGGGATATCGGGCCTGCCGATGTCGCCGCTGAAGACCAGGCGCAATTCCCGATCCTTTTCCCGGTCGTGGATGTCGAGGATCACGTTGGCGCTGCCCAGCATATGGCCGGCGTCGGTGAGGGTGAGGTGCACCCCGGGCAGGATCTCCCGCCTGCGGTTGTAGCTCATGCCGATGAACTGGTCCATGGCCACCACCACGTCCTCCTTGCTGTAGAGGGGCTCAAATTCTCTCTGCTGCTTGCGCCTGCGCAGCTTGTTGGTAAAGGCGACGTCCTGCTCCTGGATATGGGCGCTGTCCATGAGCATCACCGCGCAGAGGTCGCGGGTGGCCGAGGTGCAGATGATGTCGCCCTTGAAGCCATTTCTGACCAGGCAGGGGATATTGCCGGAATGGTCGATGTGGGCGTGGGACAAAATCAGGCAATCGAGGCTCTTGCCGTCGCAGAAACCGCTGCGGTTCAGCTCGAAGGCCTCCTTGCGCTTGCCTTGAAAGAGGCCGCAGTCGAGAAGGATGCGCTTGCCGTTCACTTCGAGGAGATGCTGGGAGCCGGTAACGGTTTTCGCCGCCCCATGGAAGGTGATTTTCATTGTTTCTCCACTCATGCGCCGGATTTTTCTCGCACACCATCGCCCCGGCGGAAGCGACGGCAGGGTGTGGCAGTCGGGCAGGGGCGCTACATGCCGATCGAGAACATCGTCTCCAGGTCATGACGGGAAATGGCCCTGAAGGCGAGCATGGTCTCCGACTTCACGATGGACTCGATGCGGAGGAGCTTGCTGGTGACCAGATCGGCAAGGGCGTCGTTGTCCGGCACCCGGACAATGGCGATGAGATCATACTTGCCGCTCACCGAATAGACCTCGGAGATCCCATCCATTTCCGCCAGGCGTTCGGCGACTTCGTTGATTCTGGTTCGTTCCGTGTTCACAAGCACAATTGCGGTGATCATAGTCATCCCTTCCTGAATGTTGGGGGAGGGCGCCGGGAAGCCCTCCCAGGGTACAGTCTGCTGTTGCCTGCAAAAGGGATGATACACGGCCTGCGCGCGACCGGCAAGCAGGGAGACCGGAAAAGAAACGCCGGCTCCTCGAAAACAGGCCCTGCAAGGCCCTTGCAGCTCTTCCCTCAAAAGGCGGTGCCGATGCTGAAATGGATGGCATACTCATCCTCGCCCCGCTCCCTGTCCCGGTCGGGGTTCCAGGCAAAATCGAGGCGGGCGGGACCGACGGGCAGCAGATAGAGGAGGCCGCAGCCGACCCCAGGCCGAAACCCCTTGAAGTAATCGGCAAGGGTGGCGTCGATGACCTCGGAACGGTGGGCAAAGGGCTGCTCTCCCAGCTCTTCGCGGGTCCGGTTGGGAGAAACATTGCCGTAATCGAAAAAGAGGGAGGCGGCCAGCCGCTCCGTGAGTCGCCGGCGCAGCTCGATGGCGAAAACATTGAAGGCGTCACCGCCCAGGGGTTCGCCCGCCGCGTCCCTGGGCCCAAGCTGCGCCTCCTTGAAGCTGCGTACCGTATTCTCGCCGCCGTTGAAGAAGCGTTCGCCGATGGGGATGGTGAGCTGGCCGCGGCCGGGCAGGATGAGGCCCGAGTCATAGCGCAGGGCCAGGGTATTTTTTTCACTGAGGGGCAGAAATTTTCTCAGGCCGAGGTTGAAGCGGTAATAGGAAATGCCGCTGCCCAGGAAAGGGTCGGCAAGCTCCGCGGCGGCAAAGGCCCGGTGGCCGCTGGAGGGGAAGAAAATATCGTCGCGGCGATCCCTGCTCACCTGGAATCTGGCGCTGGCGGTGGTATAGTCCCTCTCCAGAACCTCGGTCAAAGAAAGCGAGTCGACCTCGGTGATATTGCTCGCCCGGTAGAGATAGCCAAGGGTCACGGCCAGCCCCTTCTGGAATTTCCGGGAAAAGAGCAGGGAAGCGCCCAGCTCCTCCCTGGTGAAGGAGGGCTCTTCCCGGCGCCGGTAATGGACGGGAAAATCGGCGCTGATCTCGCTGCCCAGCAGCCAGGGATCGGTGACGGTGGCCTGCAGGTTGGCGCTCTTGGTAGAACCTCCAGCCTCCAGGCGAAAAACCCGGCCGGTGCCGAAAAGATTGTTCTCCTGGTAGCCGGCGCCGCCGCGCAGCAGTTCGTAGGAGCCCCAGCCACCCTGCAGAAAGACCTCCCGGGCCATGGCCTCCTGCAGGTCAACCTCGAGAACCCTTTCCCCCTCGCCCGCCCCCTCGGCCAGCCCGATGGCCACCCGGGAGAAGAGGCCGGTCTGATAGAGCCGTCGGAAGCTTTTCTGTTTCGCCGAGGCGCTGTACCGATCTCCCTCGGCGAGGGTGAGCCGGTCGCGGATGAAGGCCTCCCCGGTGCGCTCGTTGCCGCGGATGACAATGGAGCCGATGCTTGCCCGCGGGCCGCTGTCGATGGCGACATCGAGCCGCACCTGGGAAAAATTGAGCCCGCTGCTCTCCAGCACCGTCACCTCGGCGTCCGGGAATCCGAGCTCACTGAAAATCTCCCGCACCCTGCTCTGCAGGAGCAGCTTGCGGCGCGGCACATAGGGCTTGCCCAGCAGCTCCTCGGGAAGATCTTCGAGCAGGGCCAGGGCCTCGGGGCCGACATCCTCATGAAAGCCGACCTCGGTGATGGTGCGGCGGACCCCTTCCTGGATGGCGCAGCGCACCGTGACCCGGCTGCGGTCCTCGGAAAAGTCGAACTCCGGCTCGCCGACCAGCACCTGGGAATAGCCCTCGCCCAGGTAGAGGTCACGGATCTCGGACAGGGCCGCGCGCATATCCGCCTCCACGAAGGGCAAAGAGGCCAGGCCGGAAAAGCCGCCCTTTTCCTCCACGAAAAAGGCGAGGAGCTCCTCGCTGCCGAAAACGGTATTGCCGGCAAAAAGGATGCCGGCCACCGTCACCCGGGGGCCCTCGCTCACGGAAAAAACGAGGCGCTCCGGCGCCTCCTCCGGCTGAAAAGCATAGGAAACCCTGGCAAAGGCATAGCCATCCTGCCGGTAGGCCAACTCCATCTGGAAGGCGGCATCGTCCGCCGTGGCCGCCGGAAACTCGCTGAAAGGCAGGGCGGCTAGCTCTTCGGCCGCGGCCTGCCGCAATCGGCCTTCGGAAAAGGCCTGGTTGCCGGCAAACTCCAGGCGGTACTCTCGCGCCCAGGCGGAACCGCCCCCAAGCTGCAGCACAAGCAGGAGACAGAGGAAGCCAGCCTCCGCCCAGCGGCATGCGCACTTTTTCGCGCCCCCGCGCCTATTTGAACCGGAAAACAATCTTCAGCCCCACGTTGTAGTTGTCATAAACATCGCGCTCGCTGGTGATAAAAAGACGGTCGCCGGGCAGGAGCAGCCCCTCGGCCAAACGCAACTGCGCCTCCAGGGTTTCCTGGCCGCTGCCGCTGATCTGGCGGCCGACCTCGAGATCGAGGCGATCCAGCAGCGACTCGTCGCCCTCCACGCCGCCATTGCCGAACCAACTCGCCAGCAGCCCCTTGCCCAGATAGACGGCCAGATTCATGCCGGCCGTGCTCCTGCCCCCCTGCCCCAGCGGCGGCTGGCCGGTGAGTACCAGCATGAGCAGATCCTCGTCAGGAAGCTGCGGCTGCGAGGAGAGGGTGATCACCGGCTCCTCGGCGGTACCCTGCAGCTGCATGGAGATGTCGTAGCCGGCCAGGCGCGACTTTGCCATGAGCTCGAAGGTGGGCCGGTCGGGATCGTGTTCCGGGAAGGTGATCACCCCGGACTCGATGAGCAGGCGACCGGAAGGCAAGGAAATCCGGAAAGGATCGACAAAAATCCGCCCGCTCAGAGCCGGCGCCTCCCCGGTGCCGAGCAGGGAAAAGGCCGGGCGCACGGAGCCGCTGGCCAGATTGTTGCGAACCGGAAACGGAGCGGCCGCGCCGATCTCGATGGCAAACCTCATGTCGCGCAGAGGAGGAGCGGAGAGGGAAAAGAGCTGCAGGCCGCCAGCGCCACGCGGCCTGGCCGTGCCCTTGAGGAGGCGGAGAAAATCGATTTTTTTCGTGTAACGGCCAGCGGTGACATCGAGCCGGCCGGCGAGGAGAAGACTGTGCAGAGGCCCGCTGAGACGCAGGTCCGCATCGCCGCGCACCCTGAGATCGGCGTCTCGGTAAAAGAGGAGGTTCTTGCCCCTGGCCACGCAGTCGAACCGCGTCTCCTCTCCGGCCAGGAGGATGATCCCTTCGCCACTGAAAGGACCGCCGCCGAGCAGACCACCCAGGCTGCGCAGGCGGATGGCGCCATCCTGGAAATCCGCTTCCGCCCTCAGCCCGTCCACGGCCGGCAAGGCCGGGTCGGCAAAGCGGAGGCTCCCGGCGGCAAGAGCAAGCGTTCCGGACACACTTGGGGAGGAGGCCTTGCCGCTCAGGGAAAAAGAGGCGGAAAGCCCGCCGCTCGCCCGGCGCAGGGCCCTGCTTTCGGCAAACAACCAACCCAGATCCTTGAGAGCGACTGTGCCCCGTAAGTCCAGCAGGCCGGGCAGCTCTGCGGGCGGTTGCCGAAAAAGGCCGGCCAGGGCGGGCAGGTCACGCCACTCTCCAGAAAGTTCTCCCCGGCTGGCGGGGGAAGCGAAGAGGCACTCGACGAGCCGCAAGCGCGTTCCCTCCAGGGCAAGCCTGGCATCGAGGTCGAAGGGTTCCGGCGGCAGCAGCCCGGCAAGCTGGGGGACAACAAGTTCCCTGGCCTTGAGGCGGACCCGGCCGGCGGGCCGCTGCCAGGTACCGGCAAGGTCGAGCTCGGCCAGCAATTCGCCGGTCACCTCCCGCTCGCCGGCCGGCGCCAGCCCCATGCCTCCCAGAGCCGGCAACTGGATCAGGCCCTGCAAGGCAAGAGGCCCGGGAAGAACCCCTTTTCCCGTCCAGGGAGCATAGGGAAGCGCACCGGTCAGGCGCAAGCGGTGGCCATGGTCACTTCTGAAATCGAGCTCCTCGATGCGGATTCCCTCCGGGCCGAAGGCCAGGCCGAGGGTGCCGCGGAGAGGCTCGGCAAACTGCGGGCAGGAGAGCGTCCCCGCCCTGGCCCGCAACGTTCCCCTGGGCGCGGCGGGCTTTCCACCCAAAAGCAGGGTGCAATCAAGACCGCGCAAGGCATAGCCGGGACCGAGACCCGCGGCGAGCCACCGGCCGCCGTCAAGATTGGCCGCCTCCACCCTGAGCCGGCTCTGGGCTGTTTCGTCCAAGCGGCCCCGCACCTCGATGCTGCCCCCCCCGCCCACCAGCCGCAGTCCGGCGATCTCGATACTTTTCCGCCCGCCCCAGGAGAAAGCGAGACTCCAGGGATCCGCCGCGACAAAATCCTCCCCAGCCACCCGCAGGGCCAGTTGCCGCAGCCCGGCGCTGAACTTTTCCCCGGGCCGGTCCACCATCGCCTCCCCGGCGAGGGACAGCCGGCCATGCGGGGTGTCGATGACCGCTTCCGCAAGGCGCAGCTCCCGACCGGCCATGCCCAGGCGCAGCTCGGCCCGGGAAATGGCAAACCCGCCGAGTTCCGCCTGCCGCAAAAGCAGACGCGCCTCCTGCTCCTGCGGCCGCGGGCTGCGCACCTCCACCGCGAGAGTACCCCTGGCGTCAAGGCCGAAAGGGGCGAGAATTGGCGCGTACCGGCCAAGTTCGGCAATCCGCAGCTCGCCAGCCAACCCCTCGATCCTGCCCTCTGCCCGCAGCCAGCTGCCGCTGGCAACGAGCAGATCGTCGCCGTTACCGGCTCGCAGCGACCGGAGACTGAAGCGCTCTCCGTCGGCCTGGGCAGTCAACCGCAAGGTATCCAGGGCAAGACCGCGCAGCCGAAGTTTTTCCCCCCTGGCCTCCACCGTTCCCTGCGGCGCGGCAAGGCTGCCCCCCAGGGTGACGTCCCCCCGCAGGCTTCCGGCCAGATCGTTTTCGCCGAGCAGAGCGGCAAGCTCGCCAAGATCCGGCAGGGAAAAAGCGAGCGAGCCTGCAAGAGGCAGCTTGAGCAACGACTGGCCGGCCATCGGCAGGTCGAGCCGGGCCTGGTTTATGGTCAACCTGTTTTTGCCGCTCACCAGCAGGGCGCTGTCGACAACAAATCTCTGCCCTGCAAGGCTGCCGGCCAGGGTCGCGCCCAAATCCCTGCCCTGCCAGGCGCCCTGCCCGGAGAGGGAAAGAGAGGCGGCAAGGACGCTCCCCTTCCGACTGGCAGCCAGGTCGGCGGAGAGCTCCCCCTGCAGCGCCTGGCCTGCGGCGGGGAAAAGGGAAGCGAGCCTCTCCAGATCGAGCAGGCGGACCCGGCAGGAGAATTCCTGCTGCCGGGGGGCAAGAACGCCTTCTCCGTCCAGTTCGCCCCCCCACAGGCCGACCGTGAAGGCAAAACGGCCCGGCGCGGCCTGGCGCGGAAAGAGAAACTCGCCAGAGGCGGCGATCTCCTCCCCGTCCACGACCAGGCTCCGCAGCCGCAGAGCGTCCTGGCGATACCAGAAGGAGAGGCGGCCGGCATGGACAGGCCTTTTTTCGCCCTGTGCCGTCAGCACCAGCTCCTCGCTCGCCACGGTCAGGGGCTGCCCCTGGCCGAAAACCTCCTCTCCCACGGCCAGGGAGGCCTGGGCGAGTTCGAGCCGATGCTCCCCATGCACCAGGGTCAGGGAGAGTTCCTCTCCGGCAAGGCGCGGCAAGGACCGAGGCAGGGACAACAAGGGAAAATCTCCGTCGGAGCCGGCGCCGGACCGCCCGGAAAGATCGACAAGGGCGGCTCCTCCCCGCAAGGTGATCCGGCTGCTGGCCAGAAAGGCCTCCCTGCCCCGGAGCAGATCGAGAAGCGAATAGTCGAGGCGCAGGGAGTCGAGGGTGAGCTCCTTGAGGCCCGCCCCGCCGTCGGCACCGACAAGGCGCAGCCCCCGCAGGCGCAGATCGGCAACGAGGCTGCCGGAGAATTCCCCCTGCTGCAGGAGGAGCCTGTGCTCGCTGGCCAGATACGCGCCAAGCCTCACCTCGAGGAGGGACAGGAAGAGCGCCCGCCCGCCAAGAAGCGCCAGCAGGCAAAGCGCCGTCAGGGCAAGGAGGAGCACATGGAGACGCGGATGGGTCTGGAGCCAGGAAGCCATGGAAGATCGCCGTCAGCAGAAGTTTCTTTCCCGAGCCTGCATGGTACCGTGAAAAGTTCCCGGCGGCGACGGTTATCTGCCAGGCTTACCCGAACCGCCGGCGACTAAGGCTGGAAGGTGACGACCCGGGTGCGGATCACCCCGGGGTGCGCCTCGATCCTGGCCACCAGCTCCGGGGGAATGGCCGACTCCAGATCGATGAGGTTGTAGCCGATCACGCCGTTGGACTCGTTGAGGTAGCTGGCGATATTGATGCCGCTGCCGCCGATGGCGTGCGAGGCAAAGCCGATCATGTCCGGGATGTCGCGGTTGATCATGATGAAACGGCTGTGCACGTTGGCGGCCGGCACCGATTCGGCGGTGGGGAAATTGACGCTGTGGGTGATGGTCCCGTATTCGAGATAGCCGCGCAGCTCCCGGACCGCCATGCAGGCGCACTGCTCCTCCGATTCCTCGGTGCTGGCGCCGAGATGCGGGGTGGCGATGATCCGGGGGTGGCCCAGGGTGGCGGCGGTGGGAAAATCGGTGATGTAGGCGGCGAGCCGGCCGCTGGCCAGGGCGGCAAGGACCGCCTGCTCGTCGACAATGGGCCCCCGGGCGTAATTGACCAGGATGGCCCCGGCCGGCAGCCGGCCGATGAGTTCGCCGTTCACCAGCCCCCTGGTCTTGTCGCTGAGGGGGGTATGCACGGTGAGGACCTCGCTTCTGCCCACCATCTCGAAGAGGGAACGGCAGAGGGTGACCTCGGGGGAAAGATGGTGGATATTCTCCAGGGCCGGGAAGGGATCGAAGCCAAAAACCCGCATCCGCCTGGTGATGCCGCCGTTGGCCACCCGGAGGCCGATCTTGCCCAGACCCAGGACGCCCAGGCTCTTGCCGGCCAGCTCAAAACCCTTGAAGGCCGCCTTGCTCTCCTCGATGCGGCTGGCGATCTCCCGGTCCGGGCAACCGGCCAGACCCTGGCTGAAGGCGAGGCTGCGGTGGATGTTGCGGGCCTCTATTCCCAGCATGACGAAGACCAGTTCGGCCACCGCGTTGGCATTGGCGCCCGGGGTGTTGAACACGCAGATGCCCTGTTCGGTGGCCCTGGCCACCGTGATGTTGTTGACCCCGGCCCCGGCCCGGGCCACGGCCAGCAGCGAGGGGAAGGCCGTGGTGTCCACCTGGGCGCTGCGCACCAGAATCCCCTGCGGGTCAGGCTCTTCGGCGCTTACCTGAAAAGAACCGTCGAAAAGGGCCAGCCCCTCGGGAGCGATTTTATTGAGGACCTTGATCCGATAGCTGTGCATCCTTTCTCCTTGCCTGGCGAAAGAAGGACAAAAAAAAACGCCATGTCTGATTGTAGCAGATTTTTCTCCGCCCAACCCGGCATGGCCTCTTTTTTTGTCGGCCCGGCAAAAAATCACTGCTCCTCGACGCACACCCGGCAACGGCCCGCCTTCTTCGCCTGATAGAGCACCTCGTCGGCCCGCTGCAGCCACTCTTCCCTGCTCCATTCCGGCCGCCACTGGACCAGACCGATGCTGATCCCGAGCTTGCTGCCGTCCCCGGCATTGAGGGAAAGGCTGTCGATGGCCAGACAGAGGCGCTCGGCCAGGATCTTTGCCGCGGCGAGGGCGGTGTCGGGCAGAACCAGCAGAAACTCGTCCCCGCCCATGCGCACCAGCAGATCGCTGCTCCTCACCATCCTGGCCAGGGTCTTTGCCACCAGGCGCAGGGCATTGTCGCCGGCGGCATGGCCCAGGGTATCGTTGATCTGCTTGAAATGATCGAGATCCATGCTGGCCACGGTGATGGGACGGCTGTAGCGCCTCGCCGTGTCGAGAAGCGGACCGATCCGCTCCTCGAAAACCCTCCGGTTGTCGAGGCCGGTGAGCATGTCCCGCCGCGCCTGCTCGAAAAGGTCTTCATAATCCAGGGCCCTCTGCAGGGGCTCTTCCATGATCTCAAGAGCGTCGCGCAGGATCTGCGCCTCGCTCTCCTCGATGCACCGGCCGCGGCGCAGCAGCATCAGGCACCCCTGCCCCGAGGAAAAGGAAAGGCTCCACTGCTGGACAAAGTAGGGGCCCCACTCGCAGCAGGTGTCATCCAGCTGACAGTCAACCTTCTCAAAGACCTCCCTGGCGGTTTCCATGGCCAGCCGCCGATCCGGACCATGGCCGGAACAAATCAGGTGCAGGCGCCTCTGGGCGATGCTGCGGTAGGCGATGAGGTCATGCTCCACCTGCGGCATCAGCCAGACCGAAAAGCCTTCGATCATGCCCTGCAGATCGGTGGCGCTGGCCAGACGGGCATGGAGGGCGTTGACCTGCCGCAGCCATTCCGATTGCTGACGGTAGCGGTTCAGCTCCACCAGCAGGTGATCGACGTTGATATTGCTGACTTCTTCCTGGCCGTGCAGCGAGAGTGCGGTATTCATTCGATCTGCTCCTTTGCATGAAAAATATGCTTGCCAGGTCAGAAATGCCAGTTCCGTGCCAGAAAAAAAGAAGATCCCGCCCGAAAACGGGGCCACACCGGTGAATAGAGCGTCAACAAAAGACAACACATCAAAATAACTGAATATTTTTTTCTCAGAAAATATGCGCCCAGAAAAAAGAGCTCCCCGCTGCCCCTGGGCGAGGAGGCAAATTTTACCCTTTTCGCCCCTGTTCCAGCCGGCAGGAATGACATCACGTCAAAATTATGACAACTCTATTCCTCCTCTCTCTTCAGGGAATGGCCAACTGTTTCCTTGCGCTGCGACGGGAAGAGGATATCATGGAGTGGCCTCTTCCCTTTTTTGAGCGAGCGAACAGCACATGCAGACTCCTTTGCCCCGCCGCATCATCCATCTCGACATGGACGCCTTCTATGCCTCGGTGGAGATCCTCGACAACCCCACCCTGCGCGGCAGGCCCGTGGTGGTGGGCGGCTCTTGCCAGCGCGGCGTGGTCTCGGCCGCCTCCTACGAGGCCAGGAAATACGGGATCCGCTCGGCGCTGCCCATCGCCATGGCGCGAAAACTCTGCCCCCAGGCCGTCTTTCTCCCGGTGCGCATGGCCCGCTACCAGGAGCTTTCCCAGCGGATCATGGCGATCTTCGCCCGTTTTACCCCCCTGGTTGAGCCGCTTTCCCTCGACGAGGCCTTCCTCGACGTCACGGCCAGCCAGACCCTGCTGGGAACGGCGGAAGAGATCGCGGCCAGGATCAGAATGCTCGTCAGGGAGGAAACCGGCCTCACCGTCTCGGCCGGGGTCGCCTCCTCGAAGCTGGTGGCCAAGATCGCCTCCGACCTCGACAAGCCGGACGGGCTCACCATCGTGCCCGCGGGCAGCGAAGAGGAATTCCTGGCCCCGCTGCCCATCGCCCGGCTCTGGGGCGTGGGCGCGGCCACCCGGAAAACCCTGGCCCTGCTTGGGGTAAAGACCATCGGCGACCTGAAAAAATTGCCCCCCCGCATCCTCGCCGCCAAGCTCGGCAAGCTGGGTCCGCTGCTCGTCGACTCGGCCCGGGGCATCGACCTCCGGCCAGTGGAGCCGGAGCGGGAGGCAAAATCGATCGGCAATGAGGAAACCTTTGCCACCGACCTCTTCGACCTGAGGCGAATCGAGCAGGAACTGCTGGCCCTCTGCACCAGGGTGGGCAGAAGGGCCCGCCGCCACGGGCTGCGCGGCAGAACCGTCACCCTCAAGCTCAAGTACCGGGACTTCACCCAGATTACCCGCTCCCGCACCCTGCCCGCCGCCAGCGACGACGAACAGACCCTGTACACGACGGGCCGGGACCTGCTCGCCAAAACCGAGGCCGGCAGCCGGCCGGTGCGCCTGCTGGGCCTCTCCCTTTCCAGCCTGGAGACGGCGGAAAGAGGCCAGCTTTCCCTCTTTTCCCCGACCACGAAAAAGGAAAAGTGCAGGCGCCACCTCTCCCACGCCATCGACGCCATCAGCAGTCGCTTTGGGGAAGGGGCCATCCTGCCGGGGAAACTGCTCGCGACGGAAAAAGAGTGACCCTCCCGCAGGGCCGGTAAAAACTGGGCAAATCCCCAAGGCCGTCTGGCCTAATCACCAGATTCCGGCCCTCCTGCCGCCCATGCTTGCCCCCGGCCGGAAGGGGCAGCCAGGCCATCCCTCCTGGGGCCAAAGAACAGGGACCACGCCGAAACAACCTTTTTTCAGAATCTTACCCGCACCGCCCGGAGGCGGTCTTCCCCCACCCCAGCGATTCTCAGCGCAACCGCCTCCTGCTGGCCCGATTGTTGCTACATCGATCCCCCTGAAATGCTTGCCCTGCGGTCCCTTTCTGCCTGCGACCCCTTTCTGCCCAGGGAAAAAGCCCGTCTAGAGGGGCAACCGGCAAGCGAGACATCGAAACAACGAGGAAAAACGCATGGAAATGGAAAGCAGCATTCAGGAACGGCGGGCCCATCGTCGGGCGCCACTCAACCTCATGTTCCGCCTGCACGAAAACCCCTCCCATCAGGTCTGGTATGCCAGAAGCAGAGACGTACACCCCCTGGGCATCCAGGTCGAAACCGAGCCACCGGTGCCCATGGAGCCCAGGATGGTCTTCGAGCTCTGGCCCGAGGATCCCGCCCTGAGCGACCACCTGGTGCGGGCGGAAGTGCGCTGGGTCAAGCCCCTCTCGGGGAAAAGGATCCTCTGCGGGCTTTCCTTTGCCTACAAAACCGACTGGGCCGTGCCGGTCTCCACCATCTCCCGGGCCCTGCCCTTTGCCAACGAGGCGGACCAGAGCCTGGCCCCCCTGGGCTTCATCATGGACAGCATCGTGGACGGGGTGTTCAGCGTGGACAACACCTGGCGGATCACCTCCTTCAACAGGGCGGCGGAAATCCTTACCGGCTGGAGCCGGGAAGAGGCCATCGGCAGGCCCTGCCACGAGGTGTTCAAATCAAGCTCCTGCGGCGAGGAGTGCTTCCTGGCCCGGAGTATCCTCGCAGGGAGCCCCATCGAAAATCAGTCGGTTTTCATCACCCATGCCAGCGGCAAGCGCATCGCCACCACCTTCAGCGCCGCCCCCCTCCGCGACGCCATGGGCAAGATCACCGGCGGCGTCCAGGTGTTCCGCGATGTCAACACGACCATGAACCGCTCCCTGATCCTGGACAACATCGCCGACGGGGTTTTCACCGTGGACACGGCCTGGCGCATCACCTCCTTCAACCGGGCCGCGGAAAAAATCACCGGCGTCCCTGCCAGCGAGGCCCTGGGTAAATCGTGCAGCGACGTCTTCCACGCCAATATCTGCGGGGAGGACTGCGCCATCGCCCAGAGCATGTTCACCGGCAAGCCGGCGACCAACCGCTGCATCCAGATCCTGAACAACGAGGAAAAAAAGATCCCGGTCAGCATCTGCGCCGCGCCCATGTACGACAGCCTCGGCAATCTGATCGGGGGGGTGGAAACCTTCCGGGATCTGCGCACGATCAATTACCTGCAGAAGCGCCTCTCCCGCCGCAACTCCCTGGGAGACATCCTGAGCAAAAGCCCCTCCATGCAGAAAATTTTCGACCTGCTCCCCCAGATCGCCCGCAGCGCCAGCAACGTGCTCATCCTCGGCGAATCGGGCACGGGCAAGGAACTGGTGGCCCGGGCCCTGCACGACATGAGCGACCGCGGGGAGGGGCCTTTCGTGGCCGTCAATTGCGGGGCGCTGCCCGACAGCCTGCTGGAGGCGGAACTCTTCGGTTACAAGGCCGGTGCCTTTACCGATGCCAAAAAAGACAAGCCGGGCCGCTTTAAAATGGCTGAAAACGGCACTCTTTTTTTAGATGAGATCGGTGATATTCCCTCCTCCATGCAGGTCAAGCTTTTGCGTGTCCTGCAGGAAAAAACATATGAGCCGCTGGGGTCAACGGAAAGTGTCGAGCATAATGTGCGGATTATTGCGGCCACTAATAAAAATCTGGAAGACCTCGTCCGGCAGGGCCGTTTCCGGGAAGATCTTTTCTACCGGATTAACGTTTTCAAAATCGATCTTCCTCCGCTCAGGGAGCGCATGGAGGATATTCCCCTGCTGATTGAACATTTCATCACCCGTTTCAACGCCATTCAGAAAAAATCAATCTCCGGCATCACGAGCGAAGCCATGTCATCGCTCATGACACATTCTTATCCGGGCAACATTCGGGAACTGGCGAACATTATTGAACGCGCCTTTATTCTCTGCAAAACGGATTTCATTGAAAAAAAACACCTGCCCGAAGCGTTGCTTCCGGGAAACACCGTACGCACCGACAGCAATTCCAATTCCTTACGGGATGTTCAATCCAACTATCTGCTTGATATTCTCAAACAAAACAACTGGAACCGGCTGCAAACAGCCCGGCAACTGGGCATTCATAAAAGCACTCTTTACCGCAAAATCAAGTCTCTGGGCATTGAACTGCCGTTATAAGCAAAGGTCGCATAATTGCAACTAAAAGGCAAACATTGTCGCATTGTTGCACCAGTAACAATTTTTCGTAATTTGCTTCTGTTATCATAACACACCGTTTTTATTAGCCTATTATTGTATTTTCCAAACTTGGCATTCAATTTGCAAATGTGATTATCTGAATAGTATTTGTTCACAAAACATTAAAGAAAGAAGATTTTATGAAAGTAGCACTTTCTGTGTGGAAGGACTACATGTCTACCGTTTTCGATGCCGCGGATAACTTACTGATTGTGGAAATAGACGAGGCTAAAAAACAAAAAAGGACATTGATTAAGTTCAATACGCCCGACATATTAGGCCGCGTACTGCAACTTATGGAGCAGAAAGTCAATATATTGATTTGCGGCGCCATTTCCCGGCAGTTTCAGTCGGCAATCAAATCAGCAGGAATCGAGATTTATCCCTTTGTCCGCGGACCGGTGGATGATGTCATCAGCGCCTATCAAAAAGGACTGATTAATCATGCGGTTTTTGCTCTGCCCGGTTGCCGCAAACATGGATTTGCCGGCAGACGTCAGGCCAACCACCAAAGACGCTGTGGCAGGCCGTAAAAAACAATCTTTTCTAAGCTCGATTTTGCTTTATCAGGAACATTTGGAAAGGAGAAATAAATTGAATCAGTCCATCCCTAAAGAGCTGTTCTTCACCAAAGGCTGCGGTACCCACACGGAACAACTGCACTCATTTGAACTGGCACTGCGCGATGCCGGTATTGAAAAATGTAATCTGGTGCAGGTATCGAGCATTCTGCCTCCGGGTTGCCGGGTAATATCGCGATCCGAAGGCCTCAAAAAGTTGAAGCCGGGGGCAATTACCTTCTGCGTTATGAGCCGCTGCTGCAGTAATGAACCACGGCGGCTGATTTCGGCGGCTGTCGGCTGCGCCATACCGGTGGATAAAAAAACTTACGGCTACATCAGTGAACACCATGCTTTCGGCTGCACCGAACGGCAAACCGGCGATTATGCGGAAGATCTGGCGGCGGCAATGCTCGCTTCCACTCTGGGCATCGATTTCAATGTTGATGAAAGCTGGGATGAAAAGAAA
>DDXK01000036.1 GCA_002347185.1 Desulfobulbaceae bacterium UBA2262
GTGAAGAGAAGCTCGTGATTGAGATAGATGGCGGCTACCATCGAGATATGGACCGCGTGAAACATGATCAGAAGCGGGATAAATACCTGTCAAGCTCAGGGCTTCAAGTAGTACGCCTTCAAAATGACCAGGTGCTGGAATCTATCGGGGATGCCCTCGCAGAAATAGTAGATGTTCTTCATCCCTCTCCCGCTGGGAGAGGGAACAAGGGTGAGGGTGAACAAAAGGGTGCTCGCTACAGCGACACCGTTTTGTTCATAGATGCGCGCCATGTTTTCAGGCAAGTAGATAGGGCGCACCGGGACTTCGCCCCCATGCAGACCGAGTTCCTGGCCAATATTGCTCGCCTTTACAGAGGTGAGCAACCTTCAGCCCCGGCCTTCGGCCACCCTCTCCCAATGGGAGAGGGGAAACAGCCCCCGCCCTGGCATCCACTCCCTCCCCCTCTGGGAGAGGGCCGGGGTGACGGGAAAACCGCTCCAACAGAAACTCCACCAGCCGCTCGGCGGTGGCGTCGCTCATGGCCTCGCCGCCCTCCTTGAGGCTCCCCTCGTAGCAATAGGGGCAGGCGAAGTTGCAGGCCATCCCCAAGATCACCGCCACGCGCAGGTTGGGGTTGGCGCGGTTCACCGCGCCCAGGTAGTCATGCACCTCAGCCTGTTCGACTGCCAGATCGTCCACCACCATGGAGAGGCTTTTCAGTGTGGCGCGCAACACCGGCTCCGCGTCCCCTGCCTCCACCGCCTCAAGGCTCGGGGCCGGAAGCAGGGCCAGACCGCCGGTGCGGGTGGAGAAGAGGAGACGGAGCCCCGGCTGGTCCGGATGGGGCAGGACGATGAGGTAGCGGGAAAGGGGCATGGGATGTGGGCTGGCCAGGGGGCCGCGAGGCCCCCTGGGGCAAGCATGGGTTAGCGAGTGGGAGAGGCTGCGCCGGATGCCGCGCTCGGCCTGCCAATGCAACATGCTCCTGTATCAGCCACTGCCACTGCGTCCTTGCCGGGGTTCAGAACGAGAACCTTTTCCATGCAATACCTCCTGTGGTTGGGTTGGCCAGGGGCCGAATGACCCATGGCGGTTGAATGGCAGAACTTAGAAGCTCACCCGCATGCCGGCCAGCAGCCAGCGGCCTGGCATGGGGTAGAACTTGTCGGTCGTGGCATTACCGTCAAAAATGTTGTTGACCTTGGCGTAGAGATCGCAGGAGAGCCAGTCGCTGCTGTACACGTTGCGCCCCAGACTCATATTCCAAATCAACCCATCAGACTGCTGGTTATCAAGATGACCCCTATCCCACCATGCGTACTGTCCGGCCACTTCCCCCTTCCAGCCTGCCTGGTCGCGGTAGCGGAGGATCAGGTTGGTAAAGGTGGCCGGGGTTGTTTCGGCGCCTTCTTCCGCCGGGGTGACCCGGACATAGGTGGCGTTGGCCACCAAGCGCAGGTTGTGCCAGGGGGCGGTCTCGGCTTCGGCTTCAAAGCCCCTGCGCTCGGCCGAACCGCCGTTCTTATAATTCCAGGCATCGCTATCCAACACCCACGCATCGGTGACGTGATGGACAAAACCGGTGAGCTTGAGGCTCAGGAAGGAGAGGGAACGGTTCTCCACCCCGGCCTGGAAGGAGGTGACCTTCTCCGGCTTGAGGCCGGAGTTGGGGTTGTCCCAGACCCCGCCGCCGGTGATGTAGGAGAGGATCGGGTACTGGAAGCCCCTGGCCGCGGTGGCCCGCAGCAGGGTGTCTGGCCGAAGCTGGTAGGTGGCCCCGAGGGAGGGACTCAACATGGAGCCGCTGATGCTGTGGTGATCGTAACGAAGTCCTGGGGTGAGGGTGAGAGCGCCAAAGCGCAGGGTGTCGTTGACAAAGAGGCCATAGACCTCCTCGTAGCCAGGCCTGGACTCATCAACAGCAGGCGCCCACCAGTTGACCTGGGCCCAGGGACCGTAATCGGTGGTGGTGCCCATCTCGCTACGGTTGATCTCGGCACCCAGCGAGACCTGCTGCCAGTCGCTCTTCCAGGTGAGCAGCGCATTGGTTCCCTGACTCTTCTCCCGCCAGTTGGCGAACCAGAAGAGGGTGCCGGGATCGCCCTCCGGACTGGAGGGCAGAATATCCCTGTTCCAGTTAAAGGTGCGCTCGTAGTGGCGGGCGCCCAGGTTGAGGTGCAGGGAATCGGAGAACGGGGTATCGTAGTTGGCGGTAACAAAATGGGTGCGGTCGCGGGTGTCCTCGCTGAAGTAGGGTTGTCCATTTAAGGTAAAGTCGCCGGTGCGGTAGTGGGGGTCGATGGCCGAGCCGGTGAAGGTGAGCAGCCCCTGGTTGGGCAGGTCAATTGCGATCTTGCCGTAGGCGCGGCCCGAGTCGTAGAAACGGTTGTTCAGCAGGCCGTCGGAGTCCTGCCTGCCAGCGTAGAGGAAGTAGCCAACCCGCCCGCCCTTGCCGGCAATATCCGCCTCGTAGGCGGAGGAGCGGCCCTCACCGATCTCCGCGCCAACCGAGCCACTGGGCTTTGTGGCCTTGCCGGTGGCCTTGGTGATGATGTTGATGACCCCGCCCTGGGAGGAGCCCCACACTGAGGAGGCAGGCCCCTTGATGATCTCGATCCGCTCGATGATGCGGAGCGGGATATGGTTGACCGTGGCTTCGCCGGACATGGCCGAGTTGAGGCGGACCCCGTCGATGAGGGTCAGCACGTGCTCGGTACGGCTGCCCTGGATGTAGGTATAGGATACCCCGTTGAACTCCGCCCCCTGCCTGGCCACCATGACCCCGGCCACCCGGCTCAGCACCTCGGCCAGGGACTGGGCGTGCATCTCCTCGATCTCCTGGGCGGTGATGATGGTGACGTTCTCGGCCACCTGGGTGATGGGCTTGGGGGCGCGGGTGGCCACCTGCACCAGCTGGGAGTCGTCGAAGAACATGGCCATGGGGTCGGCAACGGTGCCTTCCTCTGCGGCCAGGGCGGGCTGGGCCGCCAGGGTGATGAAGAGGGCGCAGGCGAGTGAGCGCCTGGCGCGAGGCAACGAGGGGCATGACATGGGGGAGGCCTCCTTACTTATGAGAAAAAACAAGCGCGGTCATCTTGGGACGAGGCTGGTCGCTTCCCTCTCCCCCCCCCAGAGGAAAACGGGCCCGTCCTGCTTCCGAAAAGTGAACCATAATTCATCTTTTTGCCCTGATATTGCAAACAAAAAAATGCCTTTTCGTCGAAAAAAGCAAAGACCTTCCCGCCCGCTGGCCCCGGAAATCCAGGCATCCGGATTCTCTCTGCTCAGGGAAGCTCCGTATTTTTTAAAGAGTGCTTGCCCAGCAGGAGCAAATTGCCTATGCTGCGGATTCAGGATCACTCTTTCCACCCTCCAGCGGACACCCCCTTGATGCGTGTGCGGCTTCTCATACTGCTTGCCTGCCTTGTCGCCAGCCTGGCCCCCTCCCGGGCCGGGGCCGCCGATCTCGTGCTGGTGCAGAGCTCGGCCCTGGCCCCGTACGAGGAGGCGCGGGCCGCCATCGAGGCCCACTGGGCTCAGCCCCGTGCCCTCGGGGGCGTGAAGAGCATCGCCCCCATCAGTCTCGCCGTCTTTCTCCTCACCGATTATCCTTCCCTGCCCCAGCTCGCCCAGAAAATCAGAGAGGAGCGGCCGCGGGCCGTGCTGGCCATCGGCCGGGAGGCCCTGGCCTTCTGCCGGGAGCAGGTGCCGGCGCCGGTGGTCTATCTGCTGGCCCCGGAGGGGCAGGAGCTGGCCGGCGCCCGGCGGGACATCCTTGGCGTCTCCCTGAAGATCGACCCGGTCCGGCAACTGGCCGCCCTGGGCAGGGCCCTGCCCGGGGTGCAGACCATCGGCGCCCTTTACAGCCCGCAGCACAGCGGAGCCTGGGTCAAGGAGGCGCTGCTCTCCCCGGTGGCGGACGTGCAGACCCTGCTCTTCCGGAAGATCGACGCCAGCACTGATTTCGCCAGGGCCCTGGCCGGGTTGGGCGGCTCGATCCAGGCCTACTGGCTCCTGCCGGACCAGCTCGCCGCCACCCCGGAAACGGTCCGCCATCTGCTCCATTTTTCCTTTGCCCGGCAGATCCCGATCATCGCCTTTTCGGAAAAATACCTCAGTCAGGGTGCGGCCCTGGCCATCACCTTCGACATCCCCGACCTGGGCCGGCAGGCTGCCGAGCTGGCCGGTCAGATAGCCGGGGGCGCCGATCCCGCAACCCTGCCCGCCCTCTCTCCGCCCCGCCTGGTCCGGGTGGTGGCCAACCTGAAGATCCTGGCCAGGATGGGGATCACCGTCAACCAGGCGGAAGTGACTGCTCCATACCTCAACGGGGATACGGATAGACCATGAACGACTCCGGCCAAAAACGTCTGGGCAGAAGAATGCATTTCAGTCTGAAGATCTTTCTGACCTTCATGGGAATCCTCTTCCTTTTCGGAGCAATTTCGAGCTTTGTCTTCATCGGCCTGCAGCAGCAGCAGCTCAGGGAGCATATGCACAAGGAGGGACAGATACTCGTCTCTGTCCTGGCCGGCAACCTGCAGATGCCGCTCTATTTCGAAAGCCAGCGGGAAATCGAAAAGGCCATGGCCGTCTGCCTCGATCTCGAGGAGGTCGATGCGGTCTTCGTCTATGGGGCCGACGGCAGGCTGGTCAAGAGCAGGATCAAGCGCCTGCCCGCCTCCTCCCGGTTCGACGCCGGGTCCCTGACCGCGACCCTGGCCGGGCTCCGCAACCGGCATTCGGCCAACGCAATAAAGCAGATTCACGAGGAGGAGGATTTCTTCGTCTTTTCCGCCGAGATCAGCGGGAGCACCAGCAACGGACAGGACAACGCGGCGGAACTCTTTTTCGAAACGGCTCTTCCGGCCGGGGAACGCCCTCGCCTGGGCGAGGTGCAGTTAGTCTTGAACCGGAAGATTTTCGATCTCGGCCGGCAGGAACTCATCCAGCAGAACATCATTTTTGTCGTTCTTTTCCTGCTTTTTTCGCTCTTTGCCACCTTTGTCCTGACCCGGGACGCCATGCAGCCTCTCCGGAAGCTGGTCGAAAAGGTCGGCGGCAAGGCCGGGTCGGCAAAGGGGCGGGACGAAATAAGCCTGCTCGCCGAGAGCTACCAGTCGCTGGTCGACAGGCTCGCTCGCGACTTCGAGACGATCCGGGAGCTGAAGGACGGTCTTGAGGAGACGGTTGAGGCGCGGACCCACGAATTGCGCGACGCCCTGCGCACCCTGCAGGAAACCCAGGTCAAGCTGATCCATTCCGAGAAGATGGCGGCCCTGGGCCAGCTGGTGGCGGGGGTGGCCCATGAGATCAACAACACCACCAACTTCGTCAGCGGCGCCCTGCCCCCGCTGACGAAACGCCTGGCCGAGCTGGAGACCCTGCTCTCCCGACCGGGCCAGGGAGAGGATTTCGGGGAACGGAGCGAAAAGGCGCTGAAGAACATCCGCCTGCTCCTGGAAAACATCCGGGAGGGGGCCCGGCGCACCAACAAGATCGTCAACGATCTCAAGAATTTTTCCCGTCCCGGCGAGGAGGCCCTGCAGCCGGTGGACATCAACCACTGCCTGGAGGCGACCCTTTCCCTGGCCTATCCGGAATACAAGTACAGGGTGAAGGTCGAAAGGGAGCTGCAGGACAACCTGCCCCTGGTGCAGGGAGCGCAGGGCCAGCTCAACCAGGTCTTCATGAACATACTCCTCAATGCCGTGCACGCCGTTGCCGACAAGGGCACCGTTCTCATCCGCACCTGGCGCGAGGGGGAGGCCGTGCACATCCTCTTCAAGGACGACGGGCCCGGCATCCCCTCCTACGTGCAGCGGCGGATCTTCGACCCCTTCTTCACCAC
>DDXK01000051.1 GCA_002347185.1 Desulfobulbaceae bacterium UBA2262
CATGATCAAGCCCCTGCTCGATCATTTCGGTGCAGACCGCTTCCTGAGCGCCTCCATGGTGACCGTGCACGCCGCCACCGGCAGCCAGCAGGTTCTTGACCGGCTGCCCAATGCCGGCGCCACCGATCTGCGCAAGAATCGCAGTATCTTCAACAACATCATCCTCACCTCCACCGGTGCGGCCCGGGCCCTGCCCCTGGTCATTCCCGAGATGAAGAAGATCGGCTTCATCGCCGAATCGGTGCGGATCCCCACCAATACCGGCTCCCTGATCATCCTGGTCCTGAATCTGCAGGACGAGGATATCGAAAAGCCGATCAAGCGCGATCTCGTCAACAGCATCTATCGCGACTATGCCGGGAACAGCCGCTATCTGGTCTACTCCGACGAGCAGCTCGTCTCGAGCGACATCATCGGCATGCCCTTTGCCGCCGCCGTGATCGAGGGGAGTGAAACCCACACCCGCACCGCCAATCTCAGCGTCAGCCTTGCCCATCTCGGCTGCAGCAGCGGTCCGGGCAAGCTGGAGGTGCCGGTGACCCAGGCCGTTGTCTATGGCTGGTACGATAACGAGCTGGGCAGCTACACCAATGTCCTCGGGGACCGGACCGTCTCCATCGCCGAACAGATGGTTTAGTGGCGGGGCATAAGGAGCGAGGTTCAATTCATTCGGCACGATCCGTGTGTCGTGGTGAATTAGGGGAGAACAGCGGAGGGGTTATGAAAAGAAAAGTCCTGGCGTTGTCATTTATGGTGTGGATGGCAGCGACAAATGCCACCGCGGACGTTCTCGAGGTGGATACCTATGATCCTGCCACCAACCGTCTTACAATCAGGGCGGTGCAGATCGGAGATGCAGTCTATACAGATGTCGTGGTGACATTTGCCGGGAGTGTCGTCAGCGTGGGAGGCGCCTTGCATGCGGTTGCTGCTTCCGCGGACGCTTTTTGTGTGTATTTCCCTGACAATGGCCAATATTATATTGAGAGTGCCTTTGACGATCCGACCGGATTGGTGAGTAGCGCAACGATAACCGGTTCTGGCGCTTCAACGCCGGTCTCATATGCCTACAACATGTATCCGGATGCTCATCCTGGGGAATGGTGGACGAATCCAAATATATATCTTTCAACAGGAACCCAACCAGCCTTCCCTCTCAACTACTCGATAAGTATTCTCTTTCGGGATGGAACCACTCAGGTTGTCAATCTTGAGGTGGGCAACTGTGAGGTTGCCCAATAAACACTTTTTGCCTGTCGTGGTACGTCCGCTCAATGGCCACCCCCGATCTGACCGCGGTGGCGGCCATCGAGGCGGAGGGCCCATCGCCCTGGTCGGCCGCCATGCTCGCGGCGGAGCTGGGGCGGGGGGACGGCTGGCAATGGGTGGCAGCGCCGGTGGATCGGCCGGAGGCAGTATGCGGCTTTGTCTGTGGCCGCACCTGCGGCGAGGAGGCGGAGCTGTTTCGCATCGCCGTGGCCAGGGGCCATCGGCGGCAGGGGGCTGGAGAACGGCTTTTGGCCCATGCCCTGGGTGTACTGGCCGGCAAGGGGGTGCGCCGCTGCCTGCTTGAGGTGCGCGCCGCCAATCAGCCGGCCCTGGCGCTCTATCGCAAGACCGGTTTTGTCCAGATCGGGCGCCGGCGCGGTTACTACAGCGATCCGTCCGACGACGCCATCGTCATGGAAGTTCAATTATCCGCGCCAGGGGAGGGCGCAGGCCATGAAAAACATCAGAGACCTTGACATCAAAGGCAAGAGGCTGCTCATCCGCGTCGATTTCAACGTCCCCCTGGACGAGCAGCAGAACATCACCGACGACACCAGGATCCGTGGCGTGCTGCCCACCCTCAATTATGCCCTGGATGAAAACGCCAAAATCATCATCTGCTCCCACCTCGGGCGCCCCAAGGGAAGCCGCAAGCCCGAGTTCAGCCTGGCACCGGCGGCCAAGCGTCTTTCCCGGCTCCTGAACAAGGAAGTCAAGCTGGCCCCGGACTGCATCGGGGAAGAAGCGCGGGCCATGGTCGAGGCTATGGCTCCCGGCGATGTGCTGCTCCTGGAGAATCTGCGCTTCCACGCCGAGGAACAGCAGAACGACGAGGGCTTTGCCAGCCAGCTCGCCAGCCTCTGCGACATCTACATCAACGACGCCTTTGCCGTGGCGCATCGGGCCCATGCCTCGGTGGTGGGGGTGACCCAGTTCGTGGAGCAGTGCGCGGCCGGATTCCTTCTCCAGAAGGAAATGGACTATTTCCACCGTTCGGTGAGCAACCCCATGCGGCCCTTGGTCGCCATCGTCGGCGGGGCCAAGGTCTCCAGCAAGCTCGGCGCCCTGCACAACCTGATGGACCGGGTGGACAAGATGATCATCGGCGGGGCCATGGCCAATACTTTCCTGAAGAGTATCGGCCACGACATGGGGCAGTCCAAGGTGGAGGACGAGTTGCTCGACACGGCGCGGGAGCTGATCAACAAGGCGAAGCGCCTGGGGGTCAAGCTCTACCTGCCGGTGGACTGCATCGTGGCCGACCGCTTCGAGGCCCGGGCGGAAACGAAGCGGGTGCCGGTGCAGGAGGTTCCCAAGGACTGGATGGTGCTTGATATCGGCCCAGCCACCACCGTCCTTTTTTCCGAGGCCTTGGAGGACGCGAAAACCATCATCTGGAACGGCCCCATGNNCCTGACCATTGTCGGCGGCGGCGACACCGACGTGGCCGTGCACCGGGCCGGCGAATCCAACAATATCTCCTATATTTCCACCGGCGGCGGCGCTTTTCTCATGCTGATGGAGGGCAAGAAGCTGCCTGGGGTCGAGGCCCTGGAAGCCAAAGAGTAATAAGCGAGGAGCCCAAGCCATGCAGCGCACCCCCCTGATTGCCGGCAACTGGAAGATG
>DDXK01000008.1:0-2306 GCA_002347185.1 Desulfobulbaceae bacterium UBA2262
CGCCGACGCCCAGCACCTGGCCGCTGAATTCGTCAACCGCTTCCTGCTCGACCGTCCGCCTCTGGCCGCCATCGCGCTCACCACGGACAGCTCGATCCTCACCAGCATCGGCAACGATTTCTCCTTTGACGAGATCTTCAGCAAGCAGATTCAGGCTCTGGGCCGGCAGGGGGATCTGGCCCTGGGAATTTCCACCAGCGGCAACTCCCCCAATGTGATCAAGGCCATCGAGACGGCAAAACAGCTGGGGATCAAAACCGCGGCCCTCACCGGCAAGAACGGCGGTAAGCTGATTGCTCTTGCCGATCTCTGCCTGAACGTGCCGTCGCAGAGCACCCCGGCCATCCAGGAGGCGCACCTCTGGGTGGAGCATCTCCTCTGCCAGATCGTGGACGAGGCCCTTTACGGCCGCGGCGTCAGCGCCTAGCCTGGGAGCCGCCCTGATGAAAAAATACGAACCCATCGACCTTTCCGGCCTGAAAACCTACTCGCTGCTCGGCCGACACAGCAAGGTGACCGTCGAGAACTTCGCCCGGCCGTTGGGTCCTGGCGCCACCCTGAAGGAGTTTCTCGCCGCCCTGCCGGACCAGCTTCTGGGCAGGGATTTCCCCGAACTGGTCGGCCGCCTGGCAGAAAGCCACAGAAACGGACGGCCCATCCTCATCGGCATGGGCGCCCATGTGATCAAGGTGGGGCTCAACCCCATTCTCATCGACCTCATGGAGCGGGGGATCGTCAGCGGCCTTGCCTTAAACGGCGCCGGCATCGTCCACGACACCGAGATCGCCATGGTGGGCCGCACCTCCGAAGAGGTGGGCGATGTGCTGGGCAGCGGCGCCTTTGGCGCGGCCAGGGAAACCGGGGAGGTGGTGAACGCCGCCATCAACGCGGGGGCGGAGCGGGGGCTCGGCATCGGCGCGGCCCTGGGCGACTACCTGCTGGCCAGGGAGTTCCCCTATAACTCCGCAAGCCTGCTCGCCACCGCGAAACGGCTCGATATTCCGCTCACCGTGCATGTGGCCATGGGTACCGACATCGTCCACATCCATCCCAGCGCGAACGGGGCCGCCATCGGCAAGGCCGGGCACCAGGACTTCCGGCTTTTTGCCGGCATGGTCGCCGATCTGGAAGGAGGGGCCTACCTCAATTTCGGTTCCGCCGTCCTCCTGCCCGAGGTTTTTTTGAAGGCGCTGACCCTGGTGCGCAACCTCGGCCACAGGGTCGAGAAGTTCACCACCGCCAACTTCGATTTCATCCGTCACTACCGCACCATGACCAACGTGGTGAACCGCCCGACCATGAGCGGCGGCAAGGGCTACAACCTCATCGGCCACCACGAGCTGCTTCTCCCGCTGCTGGCAGCCGCCCTCCTCGACCGGCTGCAGGATTGAGGGCGGAGAGGGAAAGGCACGGCGCGGCCGGCGGGTATTCGCTTGCACATTCCGGGAAAAAAAGATAAACAAATCAGGTGTTGCCTTTGCGGCGCAGGCTTGAGCCCTTTCCAGCGCCGCAAAGCAGGGGAGGGGGAGGCATGCCGCTTTACGATTTCATCTGCCGGGCCTGCGGCTGCGCCTTCGAGGTGCTGGTGCGGGGAAGCGACAGGCCTTCCTGCCCGCAGTGCCAAAGCCATGACCTGGCCAAGCAGGTTTCCGCTCCCGCCGCCCGCACCGGGAACAAGGGTGCCTCTGCTTCCCGGGGTGGCGGCAAATGTTCCGGTTGTGCCGGGGGAAACTGCAGGACCTGCCGTTAGCAGGCTGCCTGTCCGATAACCATTAGCAAGGGATCAGTCGATGCAGAAAGTGATCAAGATCGGCACCAGGGCAAGCCTGCTGGCTCTGGCCCAGTCAACCTGGATCAAGGGGCTGATTGAGGCCAGGTATCCGGAAACCACCGTGGAACTGGTGAAGATCATCACCAAGGGCGACAAGATTCTCGATGTTCCCCTGGCCAAGGTGGGAGGCAAGGGGCTCTTCGTCAAGGAGATCGAGGAGGCCATGCTGCGGCACGAGGTCGATATCGCCGTGCACAGCATGAAGGACGTGCCTGCAGAGCTGCCCGAGGGGCTGCATATCGGCATCATCACCAAACGGGAAAACCCCTTTGACGCCTTCATCTCCAACAAATGCACGACCTGCCGCGAATTGCCCCAGGGGGCGACGGTGGGTACCAGCAGCCTGCGGCGCAAGTCGCAGCTTGCCAACATCCGGCCGGACCTCAAGATCGAGGATCTGCGCGGCAACCTCGACACCAGGCTGCGCAAGCTCGACGAGGGCCAGTACGATGCCATCATCCTCGCCGCCGCCGGC
>DDXK01000008.1:2420-9017 GCA_002347185.1 Desulfobulbaceae bacterium UBA2262
AGGGCGGCTGTCAGGTGCCCATCGCCGGCTTTGCCAGGCTTGCCGACCCGGACACCCTCCAGATGACCGGCCTTGTCGCCTCGGTGGATGGGGGGAGGGTCATCAAGCAGGAGCTGCGGGCCGACCTGAGCGACCCGGAAGGGCTGGGAGTGCGCCTGGCCGAAAAGATCCTGGCCGAAGGGGGCGGGGAGATCCTTTCCGAAGTTTACGGACACAGCCTGGAATAGGTTGTTAATTTTTTCATTCAGGGCAGAAAACCGGCTTGGCCGGTTTTTTTGTTGGGAAGAGTCATGAAAGAGCAAGAACAGAAAGAGAGCACACGGAAAAAAGGCAAGGTCTACCTCATCGGCGCCGGTCCCGGCGACCCCTCCCTCATCACGGTCAAGGGGCTCGAATTGCTGAAACGGGCCGAAGTCCTTGTCTACGACTACCTGGCCACCCCCAAACTCCTCAAGCATGTGCCCAAGGATGCGGAATGCATCTATGCCGGCAAGAAGGGGGGGAGCTGCCACGCCCACACCCAGGAGGAGATCAACCAGATGCTGATCGACCATGCCCTGGCCGGGAAGACCGTGGTCCGCCTCAAAGGCGGCGACCCCTTCATCTTCGGGNNCTCGGTGGCCTTCATCACCGGCCACGAGGATCCGACCAAGGAAACCTCCAATATTGCCTGGGACAAGATCGCCACCGGTATTGGCACCCTGGTTTTCTACATGGGGATCAAAAACCTGCCCACCATCGCCGAGAACCTGATCAAGCACGGCCGCGACCCGCAGACGCCGGTGGCGGTGGTGCGCTGGGCCTCCACCCCCATCCAGCGCTCGGTGGTGGGCACGCTTGCCAACATCGCCGAGGTGGTGACCAGGGAAAAGATCAAGGCCCCGGCCCTCATCGTGGTGGGCGAGGTGGTGCGGCTGCGCGACGTGATCAACTGGTTCGAGAAGCGGCCGCTCTTCGGCAAGCGCATCCTCGTGACCCGCACCCGGGAACAGGCCAGCGAACTGGTGCACCTCCTGGAGGATCAGGGCGCCGACTGCGTGGAAGGGGCGACCATCGCCCTTGCGCCCCCGGAGAGCTGGGAGCCCCTGGATCAGGAGCTCGCCCGCCTCGGCGACTATCAGTGGCTTGCCTTCACCAGCATCAACGCCATCCGCTTCTTTTTTGAGCGCCTCATGGAAAAGGGCCTGGACTGCCGCGCTCTGAAAGGGCCGAAGATCGCGGCCGTGGGCATTGCCACCGCGGAGATTCTCAAGGAATACGGGATCAGGGCGGACCTTATCCCCGAGGAGTTCACCGGGGACGGGCTGGCCGCAAGCATGGTGGCCCAAGGCGTGAAGGGCGCCAGGATTCTTATCCCCCGCGCCAAAAAGGCGCGCGAGGTGCTGCCGGAGGTTCTGGAGAAGAATGGCGCCAGCGTGACCGTGGTGCCGGTCTACCAGAACGTCCGCCCCGCCGATTACGAGCTGGTCCGCAGGGAGCTGGCCGAGGGCAGTATCGACATGGTGACCTTCACCAGCTCCTCCACGGTGACGAATTTCCTCGAAATGCTGGGAGAGGAGAGGGAGGCGCTGCTCAAGAACGTGAAGGTGGCGACCATCGGACCGATCACCGCGAAGACCGCGGAAAAGGCGGGACTGCAGGTCGACGTGCAGCCGGCCGCCTACACCATTCCGGCCCTGGTCGACAGCATCCTCGATTTTTACGGGAAATAGCGGCCCGCCTTTCTGGCAGAACCGTTCAGGCGAAAAGGATCTGGCTCCAGCCCGCGACCAGATCCTTTTTTTCTTCCATGAGCCTCCTGGCGACCTCCTTGATGGTCTCCCCCTTCAGGCCAAGGCATTTCGGCACCAGGAGGCGCTCCTCCCCGCTGGACAGGCTCCAGGCCAACCCGAGCTTCCTGGCCACCCCGTCGGCAAGAAAGATCAGAGAGGCGGCCCGTTCATGGTCGCCCGCCGTCGTGGGGGCATGGTGGTAGCGAACCACGCTGGCGAGCAGATCGCTGAACCCCCATTTCACCGCCAGGAAAGCGCCGATCTCGGTGTGGGCCAGTTCGCGGCTGCGCTCCGCCTCCAGCATGGTGATCCCCTCCCGCCGGCACGCTTCGGCCATCTCCCGCATCTCCGCCTTGAAATAGAGGCAGGCCAGAACCCGGCCCAGATCATGGATAAGACCGGCGGTGAACATCTCGTCCGGCTTCAGGCCAGGTACGTGCATGGCCAGCAGCTGCGCCGCCTTGGCGGTGCCGACCAGGTGCAGCCAGAGCTGGCCGAGATCGAATTCGTCCATGGCGAGCTCGCCGGAAAAGGCGCTGGTCAGCGAGAGGGCCACCACCAGATTGCGCACCTCGTCAAAGCCGAGGACCATCACCGCCCTGGCGACGCTGCTGATCTCGTGCGCCACCCCGTAGGCGGCCGAGTTGGCGACCCGGAGGATCCTGGCGGTGAGCATGGGGTCCACGCCGATGATCTTTTCCAGGGAGGCGGCCGTCGATTCGTGGGCGTCGAGTTCGTTGAGCACATGCTGCAGGCTTTGCGGCAGGGAGGGGAAGTCTTCGAGCTGCTCCAGTCGTTTGCCGATGGGGATGTTCATGCGCCGCCTTTTTCTCGTTGGGGAAAATTGCCCATCAAAGTACAGCATTCACGGGCTGGTGGCAAGTTGGCCATTCTGATTTTTTTTTTCGCCTGACAGATCTCCAGTTCCGGCTTTGTTTGACATTTTTTTCGTCAGTCCCTACCATGAAAATACAAATGGATTTGGGATGATCCACGCTTTTTCCACCCCTAGGAGCTGTCGCGGATGAAAAAAACAGGCTGCCTCACTCTCCTGCTGCTCTGCCTGGCCTCCGAGGTTTTCGCCCATTCCCGGCCCGGCATCCTCAAGTTTGGCATCTTTCCCTTCAAATCTCCGCGGGCCACCCTCGCCATCTTCGCCCCTGTGGCCCATGAACTCGAAAAAAAACTGGGCATGAAAGTGCAGATCGTGACGGCGGCGGATGCACCCACCTATCTGCAAAAAGGCGCCTCTGGCGACTACGATCTGGCCATGCCCTGCGTGGCCTGCCTTCCTGTGTTTCTGCCTGCCGGCTACGAGGTGATCGCCAGGGGCACCCCGGATTTTTACGGCGGGGTGATCGTCAGGCAGGAGAGCGGGATCACGAATCTCAGTCAGTTCAAGGGCAGGAAGATAGCCGCCGTCGCCGCGCATTCCTATGGAGGCTATCTCTTCTTCAGGGAGCAGCTTGCCGAGCAGGGCCTTGCCCCGGGCAAGGATTTTGATGTTCATTTTCTCGGCAAGCCGGACACCATCATCTATGGAGTGGCGAACAGGCAGTATGATGGCGGGGTCATCCGGGTGGAGACCCTGGGGACCCCCTCGTTTGCCGGGGTGAGGGACTCCCTGCGCCTGGTGAGCCGCTCGGTGCCGATTCCCCAGTTCCCTTTTGTCGTCAAGAAGACGCTGCCGGCAGAAACCGCGCAGCTGATCCGGCAGGTGCTCACCTCCCTCTCCGCCTCCCGGGATGACGAGAAGGCCGTACTGGACAGCCTGCAAATAAAGGAAATCATTCCCGCCCGGGACGAAGACTACACCGCGATCCTTGCCCTGATCGCCAAAACTGGAGAGCTTGTCTACTGATGCCCTCTTTCCGCCTGCGCACTCATCTGCTCTTCTGGTTCACTCTCATCACCCTCCTGCTCACCGCGGCAATCACCACCCTCTACAGCCTGCGCTTCAAGGAACACGCCCTGGAAGATCTCGCGGCAAACGGCAGGAATATCACCATGAACACCGCCTTTTCCGTGGCGGATGCCCTCATCAGCGAAAATTACGCGCAGATGCAGGAATTCATTATGGAGGTCTCTTCCCGCTCCGAGGTGGATGCCATTGAGGTGAGCGACACGCAGGCGCAGATTCTTGCCGCCTCCGACCTGAATCTGCTCGGCACCCTCATGGAGCAGGATCCGGACGCGACCTGCAGCACCGACACCTACACCATCTGCATCCGCCTGGATCAGGAGCGGAAACGGCTGGTAGTCACCACCCCCATCAAGGTGGAGGGGATTGCCCTTGGGAGGGCCAGGGTTTCTCTCTCCACCCGGCCCATTCAGGCCCAGCTGGCAGAAATCCAGGGCCAGGCGCTCCTGACCGGCTTTGCCTGCTGGCTCGTCACCCTGGCCTTCAGCTTCCTCCTCGCCAAATACCTGAGCGATCCCGTGCACAGATTCGTGGCCGCCACGGAAAGGATCCGGCAGGGGGATTTTCAGGTGGAGCTTCCTGCCCCCAAGCTGGTGCTCGAACTCGAGCAGTTCGCCTCCGCCCTCGCGGTCACCATCCGGACCATCGCTTCCCGGGAGGAGGCGCTGCGCGCTTCGGAAAAAAAATATCGGCTCCTCTTTGAGCGGGCCATGGAAGGGATCTTTGTCGCCGACGGCCAAGGCCGGCTCCTCGATGCCAATCCCGCCTTTCTGGCCATCCTCGGCTACGCCGACAAGGAGCTGATCGTCGGCTACAACCTCTTCGCCGAGATCTTTGACGAGGAGAATTTCTCCTTTTTCCACAGACAGATCGAGCTGTTGGGGGCCGTGCGGGATTTCGAGCTGCGGCTGCAGAAAAACGGCGACGAGGCCATCGTCATCTCCCTGGCCTGCCACGCGGTGAAAAACAGCCTGGGCGAGGTGGAGAAGTACGAGGGGATGCTCAGGGATATCACCCTCCAGCGCAAGGCGGAACGGGAACTGCTCAAGATGCGCAACTACCTGAACAACATCATCGAGTCCATGCCCTCGGTGCTGGTCACGGTGGACAGCGAATGCCTGGTCACCCAGTGGAATTCGGCAGCGGCCCAGTTCACCGGCATCCCCGCCCACGCGGCAATCGGCAAAAAGATCTGCGACATTGCCCCGTTTTTCAGCAAATATACGGAGCAGATCAGCGAGATCGGCTCGCAGCGCAAGCCGGTGAAGCTGCACCGCGAGCATGTTCCCCAGGATGAGGAACATGTCTACAACCTGACCTTTTTCCCCCTGGTGGCCAACGGTACTGCGGGCGTTGCCATCCGCCTCGACGACATCACCGAGCTGGAGAGCAAGGAACAGCAGCTGCGGCAGGCCCAGAAGATGGAATCCATCGGCACCCTGGCGGGCGGCATCGCGCATGATTTCAACAACNNGATGGAATCCATCGGCACCCTGGCTGGCGGGCTGGCCCATGACTTCAACAACGTCCTCGGCGCCATCGCCGGCAACCTTTCGCTCTTCCAGTACAAGCTCGACCTGCCCGGCACGATTCCGGAAGAACAGGTGCGGGAATACCTGGGCAGGATGCAGGTGGCGGTGCAGCGGGCCACGGACATGGTCCGGCAGCTGCTTTCCCTCTCCCGCCGCCAGCAGGTCGATTTCGTCCCGGTGGACCTCAATCTCTCCATAAAACATGTGCGGAAACTGGCGGAAACCACCTTTGACAAATCGATCCTCATCCACACCGATTCTGTCGCCGAGCCGGCCATGGTGCTTGCCGATCCCACCGAGATCGAACAGGTCGTCCTCAATCTCTGCATCAACGCGGCCCATGCCATGACCATCATGCGCGGGAAGGATGAGGCTTGGGGCGGCGAGCTCCATGTCGCCATCGAGCGGGTGGATGCGGACGCCGTCTTCAAAAAGGGCCATCCGGAGGCAAGCTGCTCCTCTTACTGGAAGCTCACCGTGAGCGATACCGGGGTGGGCATGGAAACCAAGACCGTCTCCAAGATCTTCGACCCCTTCTTCANNGGCAAGGGCACCGGTCTGGGTCTGGCCATGGTCTACAGCATCGTCCGCCAGCTCAACGGCTTCATCGACGTCTACACGGAAAAAGGGCTCGGCTCGACCTTCAATGTCTACCTCCCCCTGCTCGACCGGGGAGAGGAAGCACATCCCGCCGGCCCGGAAGCGGTGGCCGTCAAAGGAGAGGGGCTCGTCCTGGTGGTGGACGACGACGAAATCGTCCGGGAAACCGCCAGGGAAATCCTGCAACTGGTCGGTTATGAAGTGGTCACCGCCGTGGACGGCAGGGAAGGGGTGGAGTGCTACCGGCAACAGCATGCCAGGATCAAGGCGGTCCTCCTCGATATGGTGATGCCGGTCATGGGCGGCAAGGAGGCTTTTCTGGAGATGAAAAAGGTCGATCCCTCCGTCCGGGCGCTGCTGGTTTCCGGCTTCCGGCAGAGTGAAAGAGTGGATGAAATCCTGAGCCTCGGAGTCAGGAAGTTTCTCCAGAAACCCTACACCCTGGAAAGCCTGACCCGGGCGATCAGGGAGGTGCTCGCCGACTGAGCCCTTGCCGTGGCGCAAAAAAAAATGCCCCCGCGGAGGAACGGCTCGGGCGAGGGGAGGTGCCTCCCTCCTCTCAGCCCAACAGGGAAAGGCGCATGCTGATATCCACCGCCCTGGCCGAATGGGTAAGCGCCCCCACCGAGATCAGATCCACCCCGGCTTCCGCGATCTGCCGAACATTGTCGAGATTCACCCCGCCAGAGGCCTCCACCAGACACCTGCCCCCGATGCGCGTCACCGCCTGCCGCATCTCCGTCAGGGGCATGTTGTCCAGCATGATGATATC
>DDXK01000134.1 GCA_002347185.1 Desulfobulbaceae bacterium UBA2262
ATGGCGGTCGTACTGCTCGGCATCACCCCTCGCTAGCGAGCCCGCCGATTCGCGCCGCAGGTATTGCAGGGCCTGCGGCGCACCCTTTACTTCCGATCGCTCTCAAGCACCCCAATTCTCCCGGCATGGACATTGCCGCTATGATTTACATGGAAATCCGCCTTATTCCCGAAGCCCGATGAGCGGGCTAGGGAACAACATACGGCTGGCCATCGGCCAGAGACAATACCCGGCTGAAATGGGCGGCAAACTGTGCGGGATGTGCCGTGTGGATGGGGATGAGCACTTTGGGCTGCACCCGCTCCAACAGATGTTTCATGTCGGCAAGGCGCACATGGCCGCTGGTATGCATCTGGACGATTCGGCACCCCTGCGCCCCCAAATACGTTTTCATCCGTTGAATCCCTCCAGCGCGGTCCAGGTAGCCCGGCCACAGGGAATACACCCAGGTAGCCTGTGGCAGAGCCGCCTGAAGATACTTTTTCGCCGTGGCCAACATGCTCGGTTTGATGAGCAGCACATGCTGCTCCGGCCAAGCGGCGATCTGCGGCCATTTGATACCGCGCGGCCTGAACTTCTCCAGAGCAGCGGCCAGGCCCGCTTTCCGGAAACAATCCATCAAGGGCTTTGAAAATGCGACCCGGATGCCAGCCCAGAACGTCTTCGGAAGCCGCGGATGTCCCTCAATCCGGTCCAGCAGAAGCGCCGTGTACAGGTCGAGAACAAACGTCCGACCACACCCCCTGGCGGCCTTATACAGTGAGACGATACGGTCGAGGTTGGTGCTGCCCGTGCTAACCAGCACCAGTCCAGGAGTCTCTCCCAGGCACTCGGCAAGGGCGGATTCCAGTTCGCGCTCACTGGGGTGCCGGTCCTTTGACCGCGGTCCCACCAGGGTTCCCTCCAAAAGCAGCACATCCGGATGGGAGATCGATTCCAGTCGCCGGAACAACCCTTCTTTTCTTCCATGGGCCCGAAAATCGCCCGAGTACAGGGCAGCTCTTCCATCCGCCTCCACGAGAAAGGCGTAGGCATCAATCACCGAGTGATCCACCAGATACGGCGTAACCTTGAAAGGAGGCAGGTCGAAGGGCTCATAGGGCACAAAGGTGCTCCAGTCTCGCGGGGATTCCCCTCCGCCCCAAAGCGCTCCGGCGAGTTCCATGACCCGCGCGGCGATTGGGCCACACAATGCTGGAACATCCAACGGCAACCGGCCGACCAGTCCGTAATGGTCCTGATGGGCATGGGATACCAGGACGCCCTTGAGGTCCAGTACCCCAGACTGAAACCGTTCCTGGAGCGATGGCGGCAGGTCTCCCTGTCCACACTTCCGGTCTTCGCTGGAATCCAGGGGCGCTCCCAGGTCGAGCAGCAAGGAGGCCCCTTGGCTCTCCACCTCCACGCAGCTTCCCCCGATCTGGGCAGCGCCGCGATGGATCACGACCTTCACGACGCGGCCACCGTCCGCCAGGCATCCCGCCGAAGACCCGGAATCACGGGACCGCTATCGGCAGACACCTTCCCGGGAGCATCCAGGCCGCGGCGCAGGTCAAGACACACTGATTCGAAATCTGTTGCAGTGAAATCCAGAGCAGCGCATTCGATCCCAACGCTGAAATAGTCCCCCAGGCCGCAGAGCAAGGCACGCCAGGCAGGGGCAGGGACCGTCATTTCTTCCGACAAGGCGCCAGGTTCAACCAGACCATGGGCTTCGTAATACTGTCGCGGGGCGAGAAGCATGAGGCGAACATTGAGAAACAGTCCCCTGCCGAGCCCGCCACACGCAGCAATGCGCCGGTAGATTTCCAGGTTCTTCAGCAGTTCCACCAGGGCAACCAATGGGGTATCCGACGACAGCCACGGCTTGAGTTCAATGAAGACCGCCGCATCGCCGGGCTCTCGGAGCAGCAGATCCAGCGATTCCTTGCCTCCGCGCAACGGGACCTGGTTGAACGCGGCCGTCCGGTTCGCCACGACGATCATCCGTTCCAGGGCCTCTTCCGGCCGGGAGGCCCGGCCTTTGTCGTTGACGGTGAATTCAAGCCGTTGGCGCAGTTCCAGCGTCTTTTCCCCGCGGACTTCGTAGGCCGCATCGCCGACCACGCCACGAATGGTCGAGGCCAGATTCTTCAAATCAACAGGCAGCCGCTGGAGTTTGAGGAAGGCGAGCCAGGTCTTCTTGTGCGAAAGGTTCCGGCAACCCGGCAACTCGAGGGGAACCCTTCTAAGGATGGCGGCAAGAACAGAATCCATGGCAACTCCACCGCAGCGCTCTGGGCCAACTTATCACCCCTGCCGGTGGCAATCCAGCGGCAGGATGACCGCACCTTGCTGTCACCCGTTGTCCCCCTCTATGGCTCGCGCCGATGGCGTCTGAGCACTGATCGGGCGATACTAGATCTGCTGATTCTAAATGTCCCCCCATTGTCCCCCCAGCTTTTTTGGCAAAAGAAAAAGGCCTCGCGCTTTTCGCCGCGAAGCCTTGTTATTCCTTGGTACCGGGGGGGGGAC
>DDXK01000019.1 GCA_002347185.1 Desulfobulbaceae bacterium UBA2262
CGGGAGCTGCAGAACATCATCGAATATGCCTTCATCCTCTGCCCGGGGGGGCTGATCCGGCCCGAGCACCTTCCTTCCCCCTTCTCCCCCAGAGGGAAGGAGGAAAACGGCGCGCCCCTGGAATTCGCCAGGCCACTCTCCCTCTCAGAAGTGGAAAAGATAGCCATCGCCGGCGCGCTCAAGCGCAACAACTGGAAAAAGATGGCGACCTGCCGCGAGCTGGGCATCTCCAAGGACACCCTCCGCCGCAAGATCGCGCAATACGACATTGCCCTGCCCCCGGAGTGGGCGCAGTGAGTCAGAGAGGGGAAGCAGGACCGGAAAGGGCAGCTTTCTTGGCTGGCCGGCAGGAAGAGCGCCAGCAGTGAAGACCGGAACGGGACAGGCAGCCCGGCCGGAAAAAAGGGCGGGCCGCCTGCGACGACAGGAGGCCCGGACCAGGAAGGCGAAGCCGGATCAGGCCAGCGCCAGGTATTTTTCGCGAAAATCCTGAACCAGGGCCAGCCGGTCCGCCACCGCCAATCTGAAATATATCGGGCTTTCGATCAGAATCTTGATTGCTTCTCTCGTAGTCATCGTTCCTTCCCCGCTTGACATTGATCTTTCCTCTTGCCCGGATAAAAAAGCAAAAGGCATGCCAGCTGAGAAGGTGGGAAAAAACGGCGGGAAGAAAAAATATATCGTTTTGAAATAAAAAGAAAAGTTCACCAATCCCACCCAAAGGGCCCGGAAAGGAAGCGAGGCGCCCTGCCGGTGAAAAGCCCAAGCAGCCCCCATCCGGTTGGGATTTTCACCAGCCCAGGAAAGGGACCGCTGGGGGGGACGACTAATACTTGAGCCCCACCCGCTCCCGCACCAGGTCCAGGGTCTTGATCGCCTGCCCGCGGGCCTTCACCGCACCCTCGTGCAGAATCTGCCGCACCTGGCCGGGGTCGGCCAGCAGCCACTCGCGCCGCTCCCGCGCCTCGCGGAAATACTCCCAGAGGATATCGACCAGCTCCAGCTTGATCTTGCCGTACATGGCGCCACCGTTCACATAGAGGCCATGCACCTCGGCCAGCCGCTCCGCCGGGGCGAACAGCCTGTATATATTGAAGAGATTGCACTTCTCCGGATCCTTGGGCGCCTCCACCGGGGTGGCGTCGGTGACAATGGCCATCACCNNGTAGGACTTGGACATCTTCTGCCCGTCCAGGCCGGGAATGGTGGCCAGGTTGTCGTCGATGACCGGCTCGGGCACGGTGAAGGTTTCTCCGAAGGTGTTGTTGAACTTGATGGCGATGTCGCGGGCCACCTCCAGGTGCTGCTTCTGATCCTTGCCCACCGGCACGTGCTCCGCCTGGAAGAGCAGGATGTCGGCGGCCATCAGCACCGGATAGGCGAAGAGGCCGTGGCTCGGGACAATGCCCTTGGCGACCTTGTCCTTGTAGGAATGGCAGCGCTCCAGCAGCCCCATGGGGGTGAGGGTGGAAAGGATCCAGCTCAGCTCGGTCACCTCGGGCACATCGGACTGCACCCAGAAGATGCAACGCTCCGGGTCGAGGCCCAGGGCCAGGAAATCGGTGGCCGCCTCGATGGTGCCGCGGGCCAGGCGCGGGCCGTCCTGCACCGAGGTGAGGGCATGGAGATCGACGATGAAGGCGTAGAGCTCGCTCTTGTCCATGCTTGCGATCATGGGCCGCATCATGCCGAAATAGTTGCCGATATGGAGCTGCCCCGAGGGCTGGATGCCGGATAGGATTCTCATGGTCTACTCTTCACGAAAAGACTTTACGAAAAACGGCGGTTGCCGCAGGATGGAAAGAGGATAGCCGAAAGCAGTGGATGGTAAAAAAAAAAGACCGGAGCGGCAACCTTTTTCTCTTTTTTTACGGGAGTCTGGTTGCCGCAAGCAGAGGAGGAAAAGGATGAAAATCGACTGGGCCTATCTCCGCAAGGGCTGAACCTCCTGCCAAAACGCGCAGGAGTCTCTTGCGGCGCAAAACGCGACCATGGGCGAGGTGGTCGATGCGCGGAAAACCCGCATCGACGCGGAAGAGGCCTGGCAGCTCCTCAAGGATGCCGCCGGTGTCGCCGTGGCCAGGGGGAAAAAGGTGGAAACGCTCAACCCGGGCCAGGCCGGCCGGGAAGCGGTGCTTGCCCTGGTGCTGGGGCCGAGCGGCAACCTGCGGGCCCCGACCCTGCGGATCGGCGACCACTTTCTCATCGGCTTCCATGCCGAACTCTATGGGCAGCTGCGATCGGGAAAATAGCCTGCTCAGCCGGCAAGCTCCATGGGCCGCAGCCGCTTCAGTTCGGCCAGGCTGAAAACCGGCCCGTCCACGCAGACCAGCTTCCCTTCCATGTGGCAGTGCCGGCAGAGCCCTACCCCGCACTTCATCTGCCGCTCCATGGTGGTGAGGATCCGATCGTCGGGCAGCCCCTTTTCGCTGAGCATGCCGAGCACCGCCCGGATCATCAGGGGCGGGCCGCAGACCAGGGCCACGCTCTTCTCCGGATCGACCCCGGTTTCGGTGAGCAGCCCAGTCACCGGCCCCACAGCGCCGCGCCAGCCAGGCGCGGCGCTGTCCACGCTCAGGCGGCAGGCAAAGCGCGGGCTCTTTGCCCAATCGGCAAGATCGGCGGCAAAGGCGATATCCGACGGCGCCCTGCTTCCGTAGAGCACCGTGATCCCGCCATAGTGCTCCCGGGCGTCGAGGCAGGCGTTCACCACCGAGCGCAGGGGAGCGAGGCCGATGCCGCCGGCGACAAAGAGCAGGTCGCGGCCGACAAGCCCGGCCAGAGGAAAGGGACGCCCGTAGGGGCCGCGCAGGCCGAGCCGGTCCCCGACCTGCATCTCGTGCAGGGCGCTGGTCAATCTCCCTGCCCGACGCACGCTCAGCTCGATACTTCCCGGCCGGGTCGGGCTGGAGGAAAAGGAGATGGGCGCCTCCCCGCAGTGGGGGACCGAGACCATCAGGAACTGCCCGCACTGGTAGCGGAAGGCGCTGTTGAACTCCTCATCGACAAAGGAAAGGACAAAGGTCTTGATCTGGGAGTTTTCCCTGACGATTCCGTCGATCCTCGCCTGCCTGGGCAGATAGAGATCCGCAGCGACTGTGTGCATGGTTTCCCCTGATCCGTGCAACCGGAGTTGCTTTTCTTCTTTCCCCTGGCCCGGGCTCAGCATCCGCCCTCGTATGCCTTTTCCACAAAACGGACGATGTCGGCGCCGCCAAAGCAGCTGCCCACGCAGCGGCCGCAGCCCACGCAGCCTGGCCGGCCGTAGCGCGCCACATCGTCGCGGAGCTTGTGCAGAAAGCGCTGGCGGAGAGCCCCGGTTCTTTGCGCCACCGGATTATGCCCCCCCGCCATCCGGGTAAAGCCGGCAAAGGTGCAGGCATCCCAGCTCCGCAGGCGCACCCCGCCCTGGGCCGAGGTCTGCTGGTCGGTGATGGTGAAGCAGGTGCAGGTGGGGCAGAGGTAGGCGCAGCCCCCGCAATCGTGGCAACGCAGGGAGAGCGCGGCCCAGACCTCTTCCGCCACCGCGCCGTCGGCCAGCTGCCGTATGGCCTGCTCCACATGCACCTGCCGCTGGAAGCTGCCGCGCGCCTCCAGGAAAGATTGGTAGCGGGCATTGCGATCCTCTTCGCCGGCCGCCTCGAAAAACTGCCGCCAGCTCCGGACCAGGGCCTGCCCCTGCGCCCTGTCCGCCTCCACAAAAAAACGCCCGCCCAGATCGGTGAGCATGAGATCGGCGCCAAAGTCCAGAAAGGGACCGTGGCCGGTGGCGTTGCAAAAGCACTTGTCCGAGGGCGGAGCGCCGCAGTTGACGCCGATCAGGACGGATTCCCTGCGTCGACGCAGATAAAAATTGTCCCGCCCCCCCTGGGAAAAGACCACGTCCATGTAAAGAATCGCGGAAAGATCGCAGGGGTGGACGCCGAAATAGATGGTGGGCGGGCACTCGGGGGCCAGGGGGCGAAACCGGTATCCCTCGTCGGAAATCTCATAGGCATACAGCGCCTCCCGCTGGGGAAAGAAAAACTCCTTGAGCGAATTCTGCGGCTGCGCGGCCAGGTCCAGCTCCGCCGCGTCCAGATCCTCCAGCACGACAAAGAGCACGTCGCCGTGCCGATTCCGCGCCGGCGCCACCAGCCGGTATTCCTTCATGAGCTTGCGCAGCAGGCTTTTGAGATGATCTTTTTGCAACAGGTAGCGGTCGTGCATGTTCCTCCTGCCTCTCCGGCGGCTCAGACCTTTGTCAGCCTCACCGCGCAGATCTTGTATTCCGGACAGCCGGTTCCCGCGTCCAGGGCGGCGACGGTGAGGAAGTTGATGGGCGCCTCGCTGAAATGAAAGGTGGCGTAGACCATGCCCGGCGCCACCTGCCCGCTGAGCTCGGCGGCAAGCTCGATGCTGCCGCGCCTGGAGGCGAGGCGCACCCGGTCGCCGTTGCGGATCGCCAGCGCGGCCGCATCCTCCCTGTTGATCTGCAGCAGGGCCTCGCCGCTCTCCCGGGTCAGGCGCTCGCTCGCCCTGGTCATGGCGCCGGTGTGATAATGATGGTAAATGCGACCGGTCATCAGCAGCAGCGGGTAGTCGGCGTCGGGCAGCTCGCTGGGCTCCCGGTGGCCTGCCGGCACGAAACGGCCACGGCCCCGGGTGAAATAATATTTGTGCAGAAAGGGGGTGCCCGGATGGGCGCTGTCCCAGCAGGGCCACTGCAATCCCCAGCCCTTTTCCAGGCGCGCGTGGGAGATGCCTCCGTAAATCGGCGCCAGCAGGGCGATCTCTTCCATGATCTCGGCCGGGGAGTCGTAGTCCATGGCATAGCCGAGGCGGCTCGACAGGGCCATGATGAGTTCCGCGTCGGTGCGGCAGTCGCCGGGCGGAGCAAGAGCCTGCCGCACCATCTGCACCCGCCGCTCCGAGTTGGTGAAGGTTCCGCTCTTTTCCGCAAAACAGGCGGCCGGGAAAACCACCTGGGCAAGCGCCGCGGTTTCGGTGAGAAAGATGTCGCTCACCGCGAGAAACTCCAGGCCGCGCAAGGTTTCCTCCACCCTGGCCAGGCTCGGGTCGCTGCGCATGGGATTTTCCCCCATGATGAACATGCCGCGCGGCGCCCCCCCGGCGCCGGCATGGGTCATCTCCACCAGGGAAAGCCCCGGTGCCTGCGGCAGGGCAACCCCCCAGGCCCGCTCGAACTTTTCCCGGTAGTCCTGATTGGCCACCGCCTGGTAGCTGGGCAGGACATTGGGCAGAGCCCCCATGTCGCAGGCGCCCTGCACGTTGTTCTGGCCGCGCAGGGGATCGACGCCGGTGTCTTCCTTTTCCACCTGACCGGCGAGCATGGCCAGGTTGGCGATGGCCTGGACATTCTCGGTGCCGCAGACATGCTGGGTGACGCCGAGGCAGTAGCAGATCACCGCCTTGCCGGCCCGGGCGTAGAGCCGGGCCGCCCTTTCGATCTCAGGGAGCGGCACCCCGCAGATGGCGGCCTGCTCGGCAGGGTCCAGACGGAAGAGCATGTCGCGCAGGGCAGGATAATTTTCGGTGCGCATTTCGATGAAGAGCTCGTCGGCCAGCCCCTCGTCGATGATGATCCGCATCATCGCGTTCAGGAAGGGGATGTCGGTGCCGGGCCGGATGGCGAGATGGAGGAAAGCGGACTCGGCAAGCCTGGTCCGGCGCGGATCGACCACCAGCAGCCGGGCGCCGCGGTCCACCGCCGCCAGCATCCGCCTGGCCACCTGCGGGTGGGCCTCGGTGGTGTTCGAGCCGATGGCGAGGATCACCTCGGCGTTTTCGATCTCGTTGATGGAATTGGTCATGGCCCCGCTGCCGAAGGTGGTGGCANNGTTGGTGCACTTGGCCGAGGCAAGGACGCCCAGGGCGGAACCGCCATGCTGCTCGCGGAGTCTGGCAAGTTCCCGGGCGGTGAAGTCCAGGGCCTCATCCCAGGAAGCCGGGGCCAGGCGGCCACCCTTGCGCATGAGCGGCGAGGTGAGGCGCCCCGGCGCGTGGATCAGCTCGGGCAGATGCCAGCCCTTGACGCAGAGGTTGCCCCGGGAAACCGGATGCTGCCGGCTCGGCTGGCAGCCGACCACCCGGCCGCCCTCCTCCTGCAGATAAAGGCCGCAGCCGCAGCCGCAATAGACACAGGTGGTGAGGACGTTGCGCATGAATACTCTCCTGCCGTGATTCCGGGCCCAAGCGCGCGAAAAAGGACGCGACTGAAAAAATTCTAGCAGGAAAGAGGAGAGAAGGGAGAAAAAATCAGCCGCCCCGCCTTCCCTTGCGCTTAGCCCAGAAACTTCCGCACATGCGCCGCCTCGATGAGATCGCGCTGCAGGGTGGAACTGTCGCCGTTTCTCACCGCCCTGATGATCCGGGAGGTAATGGCCCGGTGCGCTTCGTTCACCTCATAGGCCCCCCAGTCCAGCCGCAGGTTCTTCCTGACCTCCTCGGGCAGGATCGTCAGCACCTCCTCGTTGAAGAAGGACATGCCGACCTGGGTGTCGAAGAGGAAATTGACATGCATGTCCTCCATGCAGCGGAGGTCTTCCTGGCTCAGGGTTTGCAGGCCGAGAATCTCCGGGGGCAGACCGATGGAGTAGCAGGCCGCGCAAAAGCTGATCACCCGNNGGCAGCGCGGTCTTGCCGACATTGCGCGCATAGCCGAAGAGGCCCACATGGAGCTTGCGCATCCGCCGGCGCGGGACAAAGGCGGCCACATGGTTCACCAGCGGCGCCAGGTGCTCCACCACCATCCGGTAGTTGGCGGAAACCTTGTCCACGATCCGCAGGCAGCGGCTTTCGTCGATCTCCTCCCGCGCGGCCATCCTGGAGTTACGGAGAGTGGCGATGGCGGCGCTCACCTGGGAAACCGGGTAGTCGTACTTGAAGGCGGATTGCACCGTGAAGGTCTGCACGTCGGGATACTCCCGCAGGGCCATGTCGATGGTTTCCGGGGACAGGTGCCCCCGGAAAGGCGCGCTGCCGGCCCCGAGGATCGGATAGATGCGCACGCCGGTCTCCAGGGAAAGCCGGTGCAGGCGCTGGAGGGCGATCTTATTGCAGAGGATGGCGCTCACCATGCCGTAGTTCATGGCAGGATCGGAGCGGGCCAGAAAAACCCGCTGGTGCTCGATATCCTTGTCGGCCAGATAGGCGCGCATGATGTTGTGGGCCTCCAGCATGTGCTCCCGGTCCTCGAAGAGGGGGATGACATTGATCTCGCGGGGCTTGAACTCGCCGAACCATTCGGAGATGGCGATATCGCCCGGATAGAACGGCTGACTCTGCTGGCCGACCACGAAATCCCGGTAGTAATGGTAGACCCGGTTCAGGCTGGCCGCCGACATGGTCATGGGCAGGATCACTTCGGTGATGGGCGGCGCCTCCTGGCCGTANNAGGCTGGCCGCGTCGCAGGAGCGGGGGATGCTGTCCAGGGTCTCGACAAAGACCTTGGCCTCGCTTTTCTCCACGTCCGGGTTGGGAAGGCGCAGGGTCAGCCGGGCCTCTTCCCCAAGCCGGGTCTGCTTGAAGAAATGCTCGTACTTGGTGAGCAGCTTCCGCACCACGTAGGCATCGACCTCCTTGCCCTCGCAATCCCACATCTGCTCGTCACAGCCCAGGTGGGAAAAGGCGTAGTACGCCTCCTGGATCTCGTCGTCGCCGGACATATCCTGATTTTCCGCGAAAAAGGGAAGCTGAACATTGTCCGGATGCTGGGTGGACATCACGCGGGGGATCTTCATGGGTGGGGCCTCCTCGCTNNTTCTGGGCGTTTTCTTCCTCTCCGGCTGACGGAGGGACGCGACCAATCCTGCAGGCCGGCGGGCGGCGGATCTGTTCCTGTTGCTGCCAGCTGGACAATAGTATCATATTTGCCGCCGCTCCGGAACCAACAGGCGCATATCCCGACCCCGCCAGGCAGGTATGGCTTTCCGGGCGGCAAAACCGGTGGGATCTGGCTGCGCCGCAGAGCGGGCAAAAAAAGGCCCGCGGTTCTTATGCCGCAGGCCCGAATGCATCACAAAACAAGCAAAAAATCTTACAGGCCCGATTCCAGGGCCGCAGCACGACTCTTAAGAAAACGCCAGCCGCGCAACACGTCCTGCTGGGCCATGGCCATCAGCTCGTCAAACACTGCAGAGTTGGTGAGCTTGAGGGCCCGGTAGCGGTTTTCCGCCAGGGCATACTCGGCAAAGGGGATGGAAGGCTCCTTGCTGTCGATCTGCAGAGGATTCTTGCCCTCTGCCTCCAGCATAGGATTGTAGCGATACAGCGGCCAGTGTCCGCAGGCAACCGCCTTTTTCTGC